>JBDTTM010000467.1:0-3240 GCA_039930605.1 Bacteroidota bacterium | reverse complement strand
TCATTGCCTCAAAAGTTATCAACATTTCTACTAATGATGTTTGAAACCTCTATTTTTATCACCAAAATAAATTTAGTATGGATAACGAAGCACTTCTTCTCAAGATCGAAAATCAACAAAAGGTGATCAATGAATTGACTTCAGAAAACGAACAGCTCTTTCAGCAATTCAACCATTTGATGGTTCGCAATGGTAAATTACTGAAGCGTATTGATGATATGCAACAGATCATTGACGGCATGCACCTGCGGATTGAAGAATCGCAACTCATCAATGATAATATGCTGAAGATAAATGATAACCTAAGGGTGAGTAATGATACTTCAACACGGGTTGTCGAGAAGTCGTTTGTAGATAAAGAAGTCCGGGGCGCCATTGACAGTCTGAACCGCAGAATTGACGAGTTGCATCTCCGCAATGATGTATTGCAACAGCGCACCAATATCCTTTCAGGAAGCAATGAGCATTTAAGTTTATTGAAAAGCGAATCATCTCAGCAATTAGATTTTGATACCGAAAAACTTTTTGATTGCTGGAAAAATTATCCCGGACAAAATGCCAAGAATGCACCCAACTTGCGCAAGCAGGCAATGATGCTTTTAAATCTTGCCGATAATAAATCGCTTAACGCAGCAGCATTATTTCAGAAAACAGGCGTCAATGGAGTGACGGGTGCACGATACGTTGCCGTTCTCAAACAATTCAACCTGATTGAATACAAAGGTGCCCGCAAGAAAGGCCAATATTATATCACACAAAAAGGAACTGCTCTCATTGAAAAATCAAAAGATGGGAATGAATTTCGCCCCGAACAGTTGGCTGATGTTCCTTCCCCGCAATTTGATTCTCAACGCTTAAAAATGACGGTTGAAAATCCTGATTTATAATCTGAACTAACTTAAAACCTGAAGAGGCGCATTGTTCTATCTTTGCGCCTCATTTTTTTATATGGATAGACGAATCCGCACACGTTTTGCCCCAAGTCCTACAGGTCCTTTGCACATGGGTGGGGTACGAACTGCTTTGTATGCATACCTTTTTGCGAAACAACAGGGAGGAGATTTTTTACTGCGTATTGAAGATACCGACCAGGCTCGTTTTGTTCCCGGTGCAGAAGATTATATTATTGAATCGCTGAACTGGTGCGGAATAAAAATTGATGAAGGTGTTTCGGCCGGTGGAAAATTTGCGCCTTACCGCCAGAGTGAGCGGAAAGAAATGTACAGGAAATATGCAGACCAGTTGGTACAAAATGGCCATGCTTATTATGCATTCGACACTTCCCCGGAACTGGATGCTATGCGCAAGGAGGCAGAAACTGCGAAAGGAGCCTTCTCTTATGATTCATCTTCGCGTTTGAAGATGAATAATTCACTCACGGTTTCAAAAGAAGAGACAGAAAAGAAAATTTCTTCAGGAGATCATTATGTAATCCGTTTGAAAGTCCCGGAGAACGAAGAAGTAAAATTCACAGACATCATCCGCGGTGAAGTATCATTCAATTCCAATTTGGTTGATGACAAAGTGTTACTCAAGAGCGATGGAATGCCGACTTACCATCTTGCGCATATTGTAGATGACTACCTGATGGAAATAACGCATGCCATCCGTGGAGAGGAATGGTTGCCTTCTGCCCCTGCACATATTTTAATTTACCGTTTTCTTGGTTGGGAAAACCAGATGCCGCAATATGCACACCTTCCATTATTGCTGAAGCCGGATGGCAATGGAAAACTGAGTAAACGTGATGGAGATAAATTAGGGTTTCCTGTTTTTCCGTTGGAGTGGAAAGATCCTGCAACCGGGGAAATTTCCAGTGGCTACAGGGAAAAAGGCTATTACCCCGAAGCATTTGTAAACATGCTTGCTTTCCTTGGATGGAATCCAGGCTCTGAGCAGGAAGTTTTTTCAATGGACGAATTGATTCAGCATTTTTCTTTTGCACACGTTCACAAGGGTGGCGCGCGTTTCGATCCTGAAAAAACAAAATGGTTCAATGAGCAATGGTTGCATCGCCAGCCTGATGGTGAACTTGCATCTCGATTAAGCTCGTCGTTGCAAACACAATTTCAATTTGCTGAAGGTGACAGAAGACTGACCGAACCCTTTTTGATCCAATGTGTTCAGCTTCTCAAAATCCGTTCGCAATTTGAAAATGAATTTATCGAAAAAGGAAAATATCTTTTCATTTCACCTGATCAATACGACGAACAGGCGATCCAAAAAAAGTGGAAGCCGGAGCTGGCAGGATTCTTTCAGCAACTGTCAACAAACTTTTTAAATCTTCAATCTTTCGTAGCTATAGAAATTGAAAATTGTTTCAAGGCAACAGCAGCAGAAAAAAATCTGAAGCCAGGCGAAGTGTTGCAGCTTTTCCGTGTTTTCCTCAGTGGACAATCAGCGGGTGTAGATTTATTTCCAATGGCTGAGCTGCTTGGAAAAGAGGAAGTAATTTTCAGATTGAACGCTGCGTTAACTAACATCAAACTTTAAACTTCAAATCTCAAATGGGAATCATCAACGTTACCGGAATTAAGTTTTATGCCTATCATGGCTGTCTTGAAGAAGAAGCAATTATTGGCGGCAACTATGTAGTGGATGTCAAAATTGAAACCGATTTTTTACAGGCCCAGGTGAAGGACGACCTTTCGCTCACGGTTGATTATGTCACCGTATTCAATATTGTAAAGGCCCAGATGGCCATTCGCTCTAAGCTTATAGAGCATGCAGCAGCCCTGATTGCAGCCGGTCTGATTAAACAAATTCCTGCCATTCAACATGTTGAGGTCAAACTGACTAAAATTAATCCGCCTATGAATGGAGATGTGCAGGAGGTAAGTGTAATTGTGACCGCCGGAAGCTAAAAACAATGCCTCAATTCCTTACAGAAATGAGGTTGTCTAGTCTAAAATCACTATCATTGCAGCCCTTAAAACGGTTCCGTGGCCGAGTGGCTAGGCAGAGGTCTGCAAAACCTCGTACAGCAGTTCGAATCTGCTCGGAACCTCCCGCGATGCGCCAGTCCAATGCGGACTGGCGTTTTTCGCTTCTTTCATCTTCCGTGAATCAAAAACGGGGTCATCTGCGCGCACTTCCGCGCGCTTCTGAGCAAAAATGTTTCGAGAATGTTTCAGTAAAAGCAAATGTTTCAGTTTAAGTTGTGATCGCTGACAAGATTGGTAGAGGAATCTTTTTCTGTTGTGAATCTACAAAAATCGGTTGCCAATTAATAGGTTCTAA
>JBDTTM010000466.1:0-3250 GCA_039930605.1 Bacteroidota bacterium | reverse complement strand
ATGTCTTAAATCTCTTCCTCACATCATCCCCTCATCAGCAAAACTGAAAAATGCACTCTGTGCAACAATGACATGATCTAGAACGGAGATTTCCATGAGTTTTCCTGCTGCCACAATTTTTTTGGTTAGATCGATGTCCTGCTGACTGGGTTTTACATTTCCACTAGGATGGTTATGACAAAGAATGATGCTGACCGCTTTTGCATCCAGTGCTGCTTTGAAAATCATTTTTGGATCAACAACTGTTCCTGTCATGCCACCTGAGCTTACATTGTGTTTTCCTGTTACAAAATTGGCGCGGTTGAGAAACAGAATCCAGAACTCCTCATGGGCATTGTCACCAAGCATCGGCTGAAAAATATCCACAGCATCTTTGCTGGTTACAATCTGGTCGCGCTTTAGTATGTCATCGGTTTTCCTTCGCCTGCTAAGTTCCAGGGCAGCAACAATAGTTATTGCTTTGGCCTCCCCAATACCTTTGAATTTGATGAGGTCATGAACGCTCAATCTACTCAGCTCATTCAGGTTGTTTGCTGAGCCGGCAAGGATCCGCTTTGATAGTTCGACAGCCGTTTCTTCTGCATTGCCGGAACTGATCAGGATGGCAATCAATTCTGCATCACTCAGGATGTGTCTGCCTTTCATCATTAATTTTTCGCGCGGACGATCTTCTTCTGCCCACGATTTAATTGTAATATGTTCCATAATTTATCAGAAGAAATTAGATTCTAAAAGATTGAGTTTTAATACTCCCTTGTGCCACCGCTAAAGATTAAGGCGACACGCGGTTAGGGTCGGGATCTCCCCATGATTTAATTGTAATGTGTTCCATAAATTTTATGCAAAGAAGAAAATGATCCAGGTTTTACACAACCATTATAATAGAAGAAAAGGTATTGCCGTTGATTAATTGCGACCACCCTATAGGATGGTGTCCTGCGTTAGGGATAGCAGCGGAAATCCTTTTGCGAGGAACGAACAAAAGATTGAAGCGAATAGCCCGACCCCTGAAGTAAGGCGAAGCTTAATTCAGGGGAACGCCAAAATGTTATTTCAGGTGAATCAGGTTATCTACTGCTTAATTTCCCACGAACAAAAATTTGGGCACAAAAAAAAGCTGCCAGAAACCGACAGCCTTTTGAATATATTTTAAGTGAATTACTTCGCTTTGTTCATGTGTATTGCCATTTCACTTTTAAGATTGGCAGCTTTGTTTTTATGAATCACGCTTTTCTTTGCAAGGCGGTCAAGCATTGAAGAAAGGGTAGGAAGTTGTTTTTTAGCTTCGCTTTTATCGCTGAGTGCTAAAAATTTTTTCATTGCCGAACGAAGGGTCTTATGCTGGTAGCGGTTACGCTCGTTACGGGTCTCGGTCTGACGGATTCTCTTAATTGCTGACTTGTGATTTGCCATTTTTGTACTTTAATTTTTTGGGACGGCAAAGATAACATCAACCCACTAATCTCCAAATAAAACTCTTTATATCTAAAAAACTCTACTTTTACCACCCTTTACCAGCTATGGACAAACTTAAAATCGGGGTTATTGGTGCCGGGACGATGGGTAGCGGCATTGCGCAGGTGGCTGCCACAGCCAATCATGAAACCTTTCTTTTTGATGCCGACCCCGGAATGATCGTAAAAGCCAAAAAAGGACATGTTGATACCATGTCAAAATTGGTTGAGAAAGGCAAAATTACACGAATTGAAGCAGACCAGGTACTTTCAAGGATAAAATATGCCTCATCCCCGGGTGAATTTTCGGATTGTGGCCTCGTAATAGAAGCCATCGTTGAAAACCTGGATATCAAACAGAAGCTATTCAACGACATCGAAAAAATTGTAGACAAGGATTGCATTCTTGCTACCAATACTTCCTCACTATCGGTTACTTCTATCGCATCTATCTGCAACCGGCCTGAACTTGTAATCGGCATCCATTTCTTTAACCCGGCCCCAATCATGGCACTGGTTGAAATCGTGAAAGGAATTGCTACAGACCCTGAGACTGAAAAAAAGACAAAGGAGATTATAGATGGAATGGGCAAAACAACCGTGCTTGCGAAGGATACTCCCGGATTTATCGTGAACAGAATTGCTCGACCTTTTTACGGAGAGTCCATCCGGATATACGAAGAGGGAATTGCTGACTTCGCGACGATTGACTGGGCCATGAAATCGCATGGATTTAAAATGGGACCTTTCGAATTGATGGACCTCATCGGCAATGACATTAATTATACTGTGACAGAAACTGTGTGGAGCCAGTTCTTTTTTGATGCACGGTACAAGCCATCTCTCACGCAAAAAAGATTATTTGAAGCAAGGCGTTTCGGAAGAAAATCCGGACAGGGATATTATAATTATGCACCGGGAATTACAGTTCCGGTTCCGAAGGAAGATAAAGTATTGGGTAAAAAAATTTTCATGCGCGTTTTATCTATGCTGATCAACGAAGCTGCTGATGCGCTTTATCTTGGTGTGGCCAGCAGGGAGGATATTGATGTTGCAATGACAAAAGGTGTCAACTATCCGAAAGGTTTATTGAAATGGTGTGATGAAATCGGTGCGGATAAAATTCTGTCGATATTAAATGAACTCAGAGACGATTATTCCGAAGATCGTTATCGTCCATCCGTTTTATTAAAGAGAATGGCAAAAGAGAAAAAGAAATTTTATGAATAATATGATATCACAATTTGTGATACCATATATACGAATTCCTGAATTAAGATGACAAAAGAAAAAGACAATGTTCTCGCCACGCGTGTAGTCGATTACATGTTCGACAACGACAAATTCAGTCAGTGGCTGGGAATTGAAAGGATCAAAATAGAGCAAGGACATTGCATTTTAAAAATGAAAGTCCGCGAGGAAATGGTGAATGGTTTTGGAATTGCGCACGGTGGTGTTGCTTTTTCTTTTGCTGACAGCGCACTTGCTTTTGCATCCAATGCGTATGGCAGGTTAAGCGTAGCATTAGATTGTTCCATTAATTTTTCAGTGGCAGTAAAAGTAGGAGATGAACTCACTGCAACAGCAAATGAATTATCCCTTACAAATAAAACCGGCACATACCTGATTGAAATCACCAACCAAAAAAACGAGAAGGTGGGATTTTTTAAGGGCACAGTTTACAGGACTTCAAAGGAATATTTTAAAGACAAATAAGTTTAGGTGAGAGACAAGCAAGCTCATTTTATTAATAAGGACATAAAATAGTATCATATTAAGAAATATTTATTATCTTT
>JBDTTM010000465.1:0-3269 GCA_039930605.1 Bacteroidota bacterium | reverse complement strand
AAGCGTGTCATTAGGTGTAAAAGATGCGAGTTTTGATCCATCTGGGGAAAAACAAGTTTGCCATATAAAAAATGGGTATGTCAAAATACTGCCGATAGATTGTGTAAATGGCCCTTGAATTCCATAAGGAGTCACTAATAAGGTATAGTATGTATTATTCTTTGCAGAATGACATATTATCCACCAGTCTCTTCCATTGGCATGTTTACATCCTGTAACGCAACCGGTATTTAAAGTATCAGTAATTATTGGAACATTTTTTTGAATTACCTCACCGAATCCGCCGCCCAATGACATGTCAACAATACTATAATATAATTCATAGGAAACATAAGCAGAAAGTGAGGACAAGTAATACGCAGTTTCGTGAAATAAATAGTATTTTGTAGAATTCCCAGGAAAAGGAATAATTAAATCTGCTTGGTCTATCGTCAATCCATGCTGGGAACTGGATGTTGTGAATGAGCTTGGATTAAGATTATCACCATTCAGCATAGTATCATTGTTTGTATTCGCAATGTATATTCCATTGGTGTAAAAGAGCAAATTTCCTTGTGCATTCGATATGCTAGAATTGGTTTGCATAAAATTCATCATTCTGAAAACATAGGATGTATCTGCAGTTCCCGAAATGAAATTAATATTAGTTCCTCCATATCCCGGCCCTGATCCACTATCATATCCTAAAAGCCATAAATTGCTACTACCTTGTGAGAATACTTTCTCACAAGGTAGTAGGCAATAAACTAAAATAATTATTGTCTTAATGGATGACACTGAATTTACCTGATGCGGTAATATTTCCGTTCTGAACAATATTGTAGAGATATAATCCCTCCGCGTTTTTTGAAACATCGATTATCCTTTCTCCTGACTTTCCTTCCAATTTTATTATTTGCACTAATTGTAATGAAGAATTATATATGCTCGCTGATGCAGCCATTTCCTCTGGCAAATAGTAATTAAGTATTATCTCTTTATCGCTTGGATTCGGAAATACAAAAGAATAAGGTATCTTTAATGCTTTTGGGTGCGATTTTCGGAAATAGCCCAACTGATCACATACATAATCGTCACTGTATTGTTCATTTCGATTGATAAGGCGATATAATGCACGAGCCAGATAGACAGATTTACCCCCTGCGAACGGACACTGATGAGCAATGTCTTGTATTACAGTGACCTGACCAGAGGTAAAATTACGATTGCGCTTAGCAATGGTCCCAAGATAAATATCGTTTATACTTTTCTCGTTTTGCTCGTACTGTTCGCTTGCGATTATAGCTGCATTATCATCTTTTGCATTGTCGGCTAGAATATCCTGTGAACTTTTTACATCATTTATAACAGAATGGCTCATCTGAGAAAGGGATTCAATCTCTAGTTTAATACTAATAATTGAATTTATAATGCTTGTGCTGTCAGCTGAAGAATCTGAAAGCAAACTATCCTCAATTTCTAATTGCTGTTGAAAGTATTGAAGGGTACTGGTAGCATTTATTACTGAATCTGTAACAATAGAATCAAGCATGCTAATAGATGCAGTATTTTGCTTTATATTATTGAACGAACCGATTCTGCCCGTACTATTTGTATTATAAAAATCTTGAAGTACAGAATTAGTAATAAGGGAAGGATCATCGAACAACTTTTGGAAAAGATATTCTTCTGCCATCCATTCATTTTCTTCTTCGAAATCATCAGTATGGTAATTGCCACCCGCAATCATCATATCAAGATTACCCCCTCCACCACCATCATCTGGATCGCCAATTACTATTCCACCACATAAATTGTCGTCTGAGCATCCATAGTGAGGATTATTATCGTGCTGGAACCACAGTGCTTGATTTATTGTGGGATTAAAGACCGGTCCATCTAAAATCTTAACCCAAAAAGTAGATGCAATATAACCCGGATTGTTATTTACAGCTTGAAATGTATTTGCAAATGGTCCATTCCACATATTTCCCCTTTCTGTTTGTATACCCATTACACCCACTGAATTAAGGTTTAAACCAATAAAATTTTTACCCATTGAATTTCCTTTAAACCATTCGTTTGTAGGACACATGCCATCGAATTCAAAACCCTTAGAAACCATATCTGCATTATTGCATGAGATATAATTGAGCTGACTTATACTATTATAATATCCGAAGTGCTTAATATCGTGTGTTCCATCACTTCCAATTACGTCGTTGCAGGTTATCTAATTTTTATCGGCTGAATTTAAACTAACTCCAGCGTAGTTATTAACGTTATTTAAGTGGACTAAATTATGGTCAATTTTTAGTCCCCTTACTCCATACACATCAATCCCAATATGACTTAAGAATCCTGGAATATTGGAAAGGTTTATTGTATTTGAACTCACTGAAAAATTATATGGACTTGCGCCGATCTCATATGCACCTATTCCAATTCCTCCTCCTTGAATATTATTCACATCGATTGTATTTCCAGTGATTGAAATTGCATCAGCATACGGATTAAATGCACTTTCAATTCCTGACCATTCACATTCTATATGGTTGGCAAAACATGAATAGCTTGTTTTAGCAGCCAGGTTTGTAATGTAAACACCGTTAGAAACGTTTGTCATGTGACTGGTTCGATCAAAACCTGAAACACCGTCAATAAAAATTCCATAATCACAATCATCAAAACATGTAGGACCAAATTTACCTAAACCATAAGAGTGTAATGAATAAATTGCATCGTTCCCACTTGCATAAATGCCACTGCCATCAAAATAATCTCTGTAAGCAGCATCTCTTCGGATTCTGACAAAAGTAGAATTCCATACTGTCAATACTGACTTGTCACTTCGTATTCCGATGTTCTGCTTGTTAAATTGATTTTGATTTGCGAAAGAAGAACCAATGATGCATGTTAGATTATTCAAATAAATTCCTGCATATGGAACACTACCTAAGGGGCTTATATTAGATGAGTATTTTAAGTTGTAACTTGAGATAAAGTGGGTGCCTGTAACCCGAAGGTTTATTGTATTAAATCCTACTGCATTGGGTTGAATATAAATGCCAATATAGTTACTGTTGAAAATTGCATTCGTTACTGTAATTATCGAAGTTAAAGTTGAGGTCAGCTTTGCAAAGGCTCCATATTCGGCATCAGCTATTTCAGAATTTGTTATATTCAATTTACCACCCGCGTCAACTACAATTCCTTTCCACATGTCTCCACATGCAAATAATTTGCTGTCAATAATTGTCAGGGTTATATTAGCGGGAATTTCTATAGTA
>JBDTTM010000464.1:0-3271 GCA_039930605.1 Bacteroidota bacterium | reverse complement strand
CAGTGGGAAAAAATTTCCGACAAAGACAAGCAGGTGATTCATAAAACATTCAACAGCAAGAAAAAAATGTAACCTGGAAAAGGATTACTCAATCCAAAATAGATTTAGAGTCTATCTGTCTTTACAGCTAAACGATTCGGCTACACTATTTATTTCTTCCCGCTACCGACAATTAACTCCTGAGATTTAATCTTTTCTCTACATTCGTCACTCATTTTCTAGAGAAACCCACCCGTATGAAACGAATTTACTCATTGGCCGTGAGCCTTGTTGCTTTTTGTTTGCAATCGAATGCACAGGTCACCTTCCCGGTAAATGGTACTACCAATCCCAAACACATCACCTACGCTTTTAAGAATGCAAAGATCTTCACTGATTACAAAACAAGCATTGACTCAGGTACTTTAATTATCCGTGACGGATGGATTGTAGATGCAGGAAAAAATTTAGCAGTACCGGCTGACGCTGTCGTTTATGACCTGAAAGGGAAATTTATTTATCCTTCTCTCATAGATATTTTCAGTGACTATGGATTGGCGGAAGTTCCGAAAAGAAAGAACGAAGAAAATCCGCAGTTTCTATCCAACACAAAAGGTGCTTATGGATGGAACCAGGCCATCAGGCCGGAATATGATGCACACAAACTTTTTTCGGCCGATAATAAAAAAGCGGAAGAGTTGCGGAAGATGTGCTTCGGTTCAGTAGTAACAGTGAACAGGGATGGTATCGCACGTGGAACGTCTGCATTGGTAACGTTGGGCGAAGGACGTGACAATGATTTGGTGATCAAAGAACGTGTTGCTGCCAACTATTCCTTCGACAAGGGATCTTCTCCCCAGGATTATCCGAGTTCACTGATGGGAACTATTGCGTTGATCCGCCAGACTTATTACGATGCGCAATGGTATGTGAATGGCGGTTATAAAAAGGAATACAATATTTCGCTCGACTCATGGAATAAGAATCAAAATCTCCCGCAGGTTTTTGAAGCCGGCGACAAACAGAATGAATTGCGCGCAGATAAAATCGGTGATGAGTTTGGCATCAAATACATCATCAAAGGAAATGGTGAAGAGTACCAGCGCATCAATGAAATCAAAGAGATGAATGATCCAGTGATCGTTCCACTGAATTTTCCGGATGCGTATGATGTGACTGATGCGTATGATGCCATCAACATTTCGCTTGGACAAATGAAACACTGGGAACTGGCACCTACCAATCCTTCGGCTATTGAGAAAGCAGGAATTCCATTCGCGCTCACCACGGCAGATCTGAAAGACAAAAATGTTTTCTGGAAAAATCTCCGCAAAGCAATTGAGTATGGACTGAGCGAACAGGAAGCATTGAAAGCGCTCACACAAACGCCCGCCGAACTTTTAAAAGTAAGTGACCAGGTGGGAAGTCTGAAAAAAGGAATGCTGGCGAACTTCGTCATCATTTCAAAAAATATTTTTGAAAAAGATGCTGTGATGTACGACAACTGGATTAAAGGTATCCGCTATAAATACCTGGATTATGATGCCAAAGATCTTCGCGGAACCTATTCATTGAATATCGGAACACAGCCGCCTGTAAAATTAAGGGTGAATGGAGAAATGGGCGCTCCTGATATGAATGTGGCTGATGATACCGCTTTGGTGAAAGTCAATTATATGCGGCAGGGAAGTTTGATCACACTTCAGTTTGAACGCAAGAAAAAAGAGTCCAAAGGATCGTATCGGCTGAGTGGTTATGTAGCTGAAGAAAATGCAAATGACTGGAGAGGTACCGGGCAACTTCCAAATGGCGACTGGATCACCTGGAATGTGAAACTGGATTCTGCTTTTGTTCCGCAGGCAAAAAGAGATACAACAAAAAAAGATACGTTGAAACTCGGTTCGGTTACTTATCCATTCATGGCTTATGGCTGGAAAGAAATGCCGAAGCAAAAAACTGTGCTTTTCAAGAATGCAACTGTCTGGACGAATGAATCCGAAGGCATCATGCAAAATGCAGACGTACTTATTGGCAACGGCAAAATTCTGAAGGTTGGAAAAAATCTTGCTGATCCGGGTGCTGAAGTCATCGATGCAACAGGAAAAAATCTCACCTCCGGAATCATTGATGAACACTCTCACATTTGCGCCAGCGGAGATTTGAATGAAGGCACTCAATCTTCATCTGCGGAAGTTCGGGTAACGGATATTATCGATGCAGAAGACATCAATCTCTATCGCCAGCTCGCAGGTGGTGTGACCTGTTCTCATATTCTGCATGGAAGCGCCAATGCAATCGGTGGACAAACACAACTGATTAAAGAACGCTGGGGCGCATCGCCGGAGAAATTAAAATTCGCAGGGTGGCCGGGCTTCATCAAGTTTGCATTGGGAGAAAATGTAAAGCAAAGCAACTGGGGCGACAGGCAGGTATCACGTTTTCCCCAGACACGTATGGGAGTAGAACAGGTTTATGCAGATTATTTTACGCGTGCAAAAGAATATAACCCGCAAACCGCCAACGGAGGTTTAGCTGTGCGCAGGGATCTGGAGCTTGATGCATTAAAAGAAATTATAGAAGGAAAAAGATTTATCACCTGTCACAGCTATGAACAAAGTGAAATTAATATGCTGATGCATGTTGCTGATTCATTTGGCTTCAAGGTGAATACGTTTACACACATCCTCGAAGGATACAAGGTTGCTGATAAAATGAAAGCACATGGTGTGCGGGGCGCCTCTACTTTCGCTGACTGGTGGGCATATAAATACGAAGTGTATGAAGCGATTCCATACAATGCTGCCATCATGCATGATGTCGGACTCACCGTTGCCATTAACAGTGATGATCCGGAGATGGCAAGGCGCCTGAACCAGGAAGCTGCAAAAGCAGTGAAGTATGGAAATGTAAGTGAAGCTGAAGCGTGGAAATTCGTGACCCTGAACCCTGCAAAAATGCTTCGTGTAGATGACAAAGTAGGATCAATAAAAGTCGGCAAGGATGCTGACCTTGTTTTATGGAATGACAATCCGCTCAGTATTTATGCGCATCCTTTGCAAACCTATGTAGATGGAATAAAATATTTTGATGTTGAAAAAGACAAACTGATGCAGGATGATATCCGCAGAGAGCGTGCACGACTCATTCAGAAAATGTTTGATGCCAAAACTAAAGGAGAAGGAACGCAGAAGCCGGCTCTGAAGGCGCAAACGTTGCATCATTGCATGGAAGATGAATACGTTATAATGAAGTAGGAAGGACAAGTTACAAGTTACAAGTTACAAGGCACAAG
>JBDTTM010000463.1:0-3284 GCA_039930605.1 Bacteroidota bacterium | reverse complement strand
CCTGTTTGTCCGGCGACTGAAGTATTTTCCTGGGCGCGGCGGATTAAGTAAGGCATCACAGATGCTACAGGTCCATAGGGCACATACTTCGCAACATTGTATCCTTCCTTTGCGAGGTTAAAGCTGATGTGATCACTCATCCCGTATAATTGAGAGAACCAGATATGCGGATTGTTGTGTGAAATATTTTTTTGCTGCATCAGTTGCACCAGGAGTTGCGAACTTTTTTCATTGTGTGTTCCTGCGCAGATTGAAATCCGGTCGATGTGATCCAGGCAAAATATCAAGGCATCATTGTAATCTTTATCTGCAACGTCTTTCGATGGCTGGATAGGGGAGGCGTAATTCATTTTTTTTGCCCGTGCTCTTTCTTTTTCCATGTAAGCTCCACGTACCAGTTTTATTCCGAGCATGTAATTATTCGCAACAGCATGATCGTAGCATTTTGAGAGATAACTGTTTCGATCTGTGCGGTAGAATTGAAGGGTATTGTAGATCAGTACTCGATTCCTGTTGTACTTCATCATCATTGCATTTGCCAAATCATCAATTACATTCTGTATCCATGTTTCTTCGGCATCGATGAATACAGGCACGTTGGCTTCATCGGCAGCGGCACAGATTTTCTCAACCCGTTGTCGCACACGTTCAAATTCTTCTGCTTCCTGTTTTGACAATGATTGCTTGCTGTTTACTTTTTCGAGCAAGGCAAATCTTGCAAATCCTGTCAGCTTAAAAACGGAAAACGGAATGTGTTTCTCATTTTTTGCGCGTGCTATACATGCCAGTGTTTCCCGGAGCGAGTGCTCAAAATCTTCTTCTCGTTCCTTCCCTTCAACGGAATAATCGAGGATGGTACCGATGTTGTATTTTCCAAGCGCATTAATTGTCTTTGTACAGTCTTCAATAGTTTCACCGCCACAAAAATGTTTAAAGGCTGTGGCTCGAATCAATCCTTTTATAGGGAGGTGCAGTGCCAGGGCTGTATCAACAAACGGAGGAGCGATCTTTACAAGCCAGCTATAGCTGATTACTTTAAAGAGCATGTAAGCCCTGTTGAGATCGCCGTTTGATTTTTGGGCAAAAGCAATTTCTGTGTTGTCGAATGAAACGGGGTGGTTCATAGTTGAGGGTGCGAAGATAATAGAGCAAAACTTTCACGCAAAGCCGCAAAGAGCGCAATGAACCAGATAAAATCAGGTAAATGTTCAGAAGTAATTGGAAAGAATCAATAGCGCAAATCACAAAGACTATTGGAGCAAAGACCGCAAAGAAAGAAGCATAAGTACAGTTATATCGCGCAAAGCACGCAGAGGTTTTAGAGATTGTTTACAATTCTTGTGATTCCATCCTTAATTAGTGGGACGTTGAAATTTACCAGCATACCTAATTTTATCCTTGTAAGCCTTAAATAGGTTAGTAAAATTTTGGAAAAAACAGGTGTGACTTTTTCAACAGATTTTATTTCAACGATTACTTTGTTTTCTACAATGATATCGCTCCTGAACCCGATGTCCATTACTACATCTTCATAGACAACTTTTATTCCTTTTTGCCTGATATACATGAGATTCAATTTTCTCAATTCATAACACAGTACTTCTTCATAAACGGATTCTAATAATCCTGGACCTAATTTTCTGTGAATCTTTAGAAATAATTCTACTAGTATTTTTGAAATTTGATTTTCGGTCATAGTACCTTGCATTATTTTGAACAATAAAGCAAGATGAATGTGAGCAAAGGCACAACCACTATATTAGGTTTAATAAATAAATTATGGGAAGATAATCGCGCAAAGGTGCAAAGCCCCTAAAGACATAAGAGCTATCTGCATAACTCATACGCTGATGAATTATCATAGAATTCTTGAATTGGCTGTTTCGTATACAATTAAGCGTGGAGATGTTTACAGCATTGCGTGAACAATGAGGATTGTCCACTTTTTTAGTGAACGAACCAATTCGATGATCTATATTGCCATTCAAGCTTTTAAATAAAGTCTTAGCGACCTTGGCGGCTTTGCGCGACCTTAAATCATCCTATCTTTGCAGAACATAATATGGAACGACTCAATTTTACCTCACTTTCTGATTGGGGATTTAACTTTCCGAGACCGCTGATTATTTCCGGTCCATGCGGGGTTGAGTCAGAAAAGCAGGTTAATGATATTGCCGGTGAATTAAGCAAGCTGAATGTTCATTTGATACGGGGAGGAATATGGAAGCCAAGAACACGTCCCGGTTCATTCCAGGGAATAGGAACGGAGGGTTTGAAGTGGCTTAAGGATGCAGGGAGAGCCCACAATCTTCCCGTGATGGTGGAGGTTGCAAATCCTAAACATGTGGAGGAAGCGCTCGCTGCAAAAATTGATATTTTATGGATTGGTGCACGAACAACTGTAAATCCTTTCCAGGTGCAGGAAATAGCGGATTCACTGGCTGGAGTTGACATTCCGGTAATGATTAAAAATCCCATCAACCCGGAATTGGAATTGTGGATTGGAGCGATTGAACGAATTCAAAAAACGGGTATCCATCGCATCGCGGCTATTCATCGTGGTTTTTCGACTTTTGAAAAAACCAAATACAGGAATGTTCCCAACTGGCAGATTCCTATTGAGCTGAAAAGACGTTATCCTGAGCTTCCGTTGATTTGTGATCCAAGTCATATTTGTGGAACAAGAAATCTAATCGGGTCTGTAGCACAAACGGCATTGGACCTGAATTACGATGGACTGATGATTGAATCGCATACGCATCCGGAAAAAGCATTAAGTGATTCACAACAACAATTGACGCCTGCGGCATTGAAAGATTTACTGGCTCAGCTGGTTGTGCGTTCAGCCGTTGTTGAAGATGTGATTTTTATGAATCTTCTTGAAGAACTACGCGACAAGATTGACAGGCTTGACGAAGAAATACTGAATAAGATCAGTCAGCGGATGGAAATCGCACGTGAAATCGGGAAGTATAAAAAAGAAAATAATATTACCATTCTGCAGGTGGAACGCTGGAATGAAATTCTGCGCACCCGTTTGCAGTTTGGAATGGATCATGAGCTGACAAGGGAATTTATTTTGAAGATGTATGAATTGGTTCATGATGAATCGATTTTGCAGCAGACGCAGATGATGAATCCCGGGAGCAGTCAAATGGAACAGCCAGTTGGCAGTGGGCAGTTGGCAAAAGGAGCAGCCAGCAGCCAGAGTCAAGAGCCAAGAATCAAGAAATCCCGAAACAGAGGAAAATTCAATTATGAATTAATAAATGGCCAGAAGCCAG
>JBDTTM010000462.1:0-3287 GCA_039930605.1 Bacteroidota bacterium | reverse complement strand
TTATTTAACAGCCCAAGAATATCACCACAGAGGCACGGAGGACACGGAGAAAAACGAAGATTTCAGGATGGTGCCTGCTCCGATATGAAGCGTCCGGCAAAGAGAATGCAAAACCACGGTGAGTTATTTAACAGCCCAAGAATATCACCACAGAGGCACGGAGGCCACTGAGAAAACCCTTTTGACACACAGTTATCTGAAAAAAATTACTGTAATAGAAGTTCGCAAAGCATTCAAAAATCAGCATGATTCTACTTTAAACTTTTAATTGATCCTTTTGGGACACTTTCTGAATCCAGATCAAATCATTATTGCCTCAAATCTTACAGTGCAAGGGTGTGCATTGATTTTCGATTTACCGTCCCTCGCGGGAAAATATATTGTACTGACACCACACTTATGAAATATACTATAAAAATAAAAAAAGTCGCCTTCCTGTTAGTCAGCATTTTTGTGCTTGCTAACCAAGCGAATTCCCAATCCCTCAGGGGAATGTACATCAATGGCTTTGATGACATTTTGGGGAATACTCAAAAAGAAGATTCATTGCTCATGTACATGCAGGATAGCTCTTTCAACTACATGTTACTGTATGATTTGCATACGCTTGATTTCTCAAGTACAGCAGATATGAATATGCTTTCTTCCTTCATTGTAAAGGCGAGACAGGTTTATGGAATTTCCAACATTGGCGCAGTAGGTGAAACATATTCTTTTTTCCTGAACAAGATAAAAGGTTACAACAACTCACGCACCAGTACAGATGAAAAATTCAATGTATTTAATCTGGAATTTGAATTCTGGACAACATCATCTGTTCAACCTGGAGGATACTATTGTGTGAACTACCTCCAGGGAGCAGGCTGCAATTGTGATACAGCGGGTGCTTTTCACTATTTTATCGGAATGATGCATTCTCTTGATTCACTTGCAGCAACGCAGGGAGCAATCAGTGAAACGTATTTGGGATGGTTCAACCAGGGACAAGGAAAACAGATTCAACCTAATGTAGACCGAATTCTGCTGCATGCTTACCGTGTAGACAATACTTCTGTTTGGGGATATAGCAAAACAAGGTTGGGCTACCTGGCATCAAATAATCAGACCGTGAATGTGGCACCGATATTTTCCTCCGAACCTATATTTATGGGTCCCTGGCTTCAAAGTCATGGCCAGCATGAAGCGTTTGACCAATATGAAACTGACTTCAATGCAGATAATTCAAGTTGGAAAACATATATTAATCTGCTCGGTTATCAATGGTTCGAATGGGGTTATATGCCGAAACCAATCCCCGGCGCTGGTGGAGGTTCGGCACCAAGTATATCAGCTTCGGGCTCTACATCATTTTGTCCGGGCGGACTTGTGACGCTCACCTCAACTGTTGGCAGCAGTTATCTCTGGAGCAATGGTGAAACAACAAGATCTATCAATGTAGGCACTGGTGGAAATTACACCTGTGCTGTTACCCAGGGAGCATCAACGCAGACTTCCAATTCTATTGCAATTACGGTTTATGCGGCACCTTCTGTTTCAATAATTGTAAATGTACCCGTGAATAATACCGTTCCACTCTCTTCCAATTCAAATGCTGGAAGCGGGAATATTTCCGGTTATCAATGGAAGCTGAATACATCAGGAATTAATGGTGCCAACAATTCAGATTATATAGCAACTGAAACCGGAGATTACAGCCTGGTGGTGACGAACAGTTATGGTTGCAGCAATGCAAGTTCCGCTGAGTCTGTCGTTGTTCCTACTTCCAACTGCATACTCAGTATTCCGGATGGAGTTTATTCAGACAACATCACAACTACAGCATCCATGTTGCATTGGGATGCGTTGGATCCTGCTGATTCTATTCTCATCCGTTACAAAGTAGAATCATCTTCTTCATATATTTATGTAACCTTACCATACAATGCGCAGGTTTCATATCAGTTGTCCGGGTTAATTTCAGGCACTGAATATTCCTGGCGTGTAAAAACAGTTTGCGGAAGTTCTACCGGAAATTATTCTACCAAAAAATATTTCACGACATCAACGACAACCGGTATTTCAGAAATCGTATTGCAGAATCCTTCAGATGTAATAATCTATCCAAATCCGGCTACAACAGTAATTCATCTTGCATTTAATTGCGATAAAGAACAGAATGCAGAGCTTAAGTTAACTGATATTACGGGTAAAATAATTTTATCAAAGAAAAGTCTGCTCAACCCAGGTGAAAATGTGTTGGAAACGGATGTTAATGAACTTGCAAAAGGAATATATATGCTTTGTTTAAAAACAGAAGAAGCAAATATTATAAAGAAAATTTCGATCGAATAAGAATTTCGTTTTCATGTGGTGTGTTAGAAAAGATCCTCTTCGCCAAGGCGAGGAGGACTTTTCATTTTCGGAGAAATTCTATAATTTCCGGTTGATTAATACGAAGCCACTACAGATTTCATCCCAACTATACCTGAATAAATGCGTTTTTGACGTATTCAGTTTTTATACAAAATTCAAGTTTGGGATGAAGATGAAGTGAATCCAGATTTTTTTTCACAATTGTAGAATCGGTGTTATTTCGCATTTAATTCGCTGCTCGTAATTAAAAATTCAGGGATTCAGAGAGCAAAATTTTAATCTGGAAACTAAAATTTTGCTGAAAGGGATTAATTGCGATTCGCTTGTTAACGTGAATGAAAAAGGTGGCGATTTCAGGAAACCACCGGTGAAACAGGCTTGGGCATTGGGACAATTCAACTTACTTAATATTACTTAAAACAAGGATTATTTTTCATGGGACTAACTAAATTAAAACTGCTTCTCCTCTGTGTGTTACTTTCAAGTGTAACCTTCGGACAAAACATCAGGGGTTATTATGTAAATGGATTCAATACAATCCTGGGAAATACAACAAGTGAGAACGCGCTTCTTAGTTATACCCAGGGAAACGGGTATAATTATTTATGCCTTTATGATGTTTCAGGTCTGAACCTGGCAAGTACAACAGTAAAAAATCAATTTGCAAGTTTTATCAATCGGGCAAAAACGCAATATGGTGTTTCGCAGGTTGGGGTTTGCAGCGAAATTTATTCCTACTTCAGTTCATTTATTATTCCATATAATGTTGGAAGACCTGCGAATGAAAAAGTGGATGTATTGAATTTTGAATTTGAGTTCTGGGTGACTTCTTCTATTAATAGCTTGTATTGCTCGCTTTATCTTACACCGGGAGGATATTCATGTGATACAGCAGGTGCTTGCGCATTTGCCAAAAGCCAGTTTCAATTGATTGA
>JBDTTM010000461.1:0-3287 GCA_039930605.1 Bacteroidota bacterium | reverse complement strand
CCGCCTGCAGTGATGCTTGCAGTTGGAAGCGGGTTCACCGTTTTGATGATTGTATTGCTTACTCCGTCATAAGTGGTGCAGCCCGATCTCCTGGCTGTACGGTGGTAATATGTAGTGCTGAATATTGTTGAAGGGGGATCATACGATTCAATCGTAGCACCTGCAATGTCAGTCCATGTAGTTCCATTTGGTGAGGATTGCCATTGGTATTGCAGCGTTCCTGTACCACCGGTAGGATAAACAGAATTGGTAATGTTTGACGGGTTGTAACTTCCGCAAATGGTTTGATTTGCACCAACAGTTCCGCCGGCTGTCACGTTATTGCATATTGCAAATAATGATGTTGAGAATAGCAGCGTTGCTGAAAATAATATTCTGCAAAATAAAATTCGTTTCATAATGGTGGTTATAAGGTTAGCGGGGCTGAAGTTGAAATTATTAAGAGAAAGAATTACCGTCATTATGTAAACGGATTTCCTGATTGGGTGGATGAACGGAAATTAATTGCGAATGGGAATTTTCAGCAGCACATTATTCATCAACACTGATCGGATCAAGGTTGATTTTCCTTTCAACCAGTTTTTTGGCCGGATACCAGGATGCAAAACTGCCAATCAGGAATACCGTAATAAAAACAGAGAAAAAATCCTTTAGCTTCATTTCAACAGGGTAGGCATCCACAACAAAGCTACCACTGTTGCCGAGCTGGATCACTCCATAATGTTGCTGGATAAAACAGATCACTCCTCCGGTGATTAATCCCAGTACAGCACCGGTAAAGGTGATCATCAATCCTTCCGCGAAAAATATTTTCCTTACAAGTCCGGGATCAGCCCCCATACTGTAAAATACAGCAATGTCTTTTTTCTTTTCAATGATGAGCATGGTTAGCGATCCGACAACATTAAATGTTGCAATCAGCAGAATGAAAGCAAGGATCAGGAACACCGCCCATTTTTCACTTTTCATAATCCGGTAGAGAAGTGCATGTTGCTCGAAACGTGATTGTATTTTATATTGAGGGCCAAGGAGCTGTTCCAATTTATTTTTTATTTCATCAACATCGGCATTTTTAGCAATGGCAATTTCAATTGCTGAAATATGATTCTCATCATTCAACATTTCCCGTGCAAATCGCAATGGAACCAGAATGTATTTGCTGTCGAATTCCTGCTGGATGGCAAATATTCCGGAAGGTGAAATAAATTTTCTGTTGAATGCTTCCTCAGGATGATTTAATGAACCGGCGTCTTTTCTCGGGGCATAAATATCCAGCTGGCTGAAAAAATCTCCCATATTCAGCTGGAGGTTATAAGCAATGCCACCACCCACAACCGCAAAATCGGTATCTCCTGAAGTAAGTTCGAATTTTAACTGCTTTTTTGTTTCTCCCGTTAATTGTTTGGACGTTTCCTCCTGTCGTGCTTCGGCCATCATCGTGTCCACGCCACTTACTTTTACAAAAGATTCATCCACACCCTTAATGGTAGCGATGAATTGCTTGTCATGGTATTTAATGAGCGCGTTTTCTTCTAGCGTCAGGGAAACTGCGGTAATACCTTCCATTTGCCTTATTGATCCAATCTTGGCAGAATCAGGGATAAATGACTTTCCTTCTGTGATGCTGATCTTGAGATCCGGATCAAATGAATTATAAAGGGAGATTACCAAAGATTCAAAACCGTTGAATACCGAGAGCACTACGATCAACGCACCTGTACCGATCAACACCCCAAGCATGGAGATCATGGACACAATATTGATGGCCCTTTGGGACTTCTTTGAAAAGAAATAGCGTTTGGCTATAAAAAGCGGCAGATTCAACTGTAAAAAAATTTTGAGCGAAAGTACAAATGGAAAAATGGTTCTGTTATAAAATCAAAAAGATGCTTTTTTACCTGATTTTAGTGCTGATTAACCATAATTTCTATGTTACGGAGTTGCTCATTCCAAATGAACTGTTATCTTTGCGCCCCCTTAAAAAGAATTACTAAATAATTGATAAAGAAATGACTAAAGCAGAATTGGTGAATGCTATCTCAGAAAAAACAGGCATTGAGAAGAACATGGTCCTTAATGTAGTTGAAGCAACGATGAAAGTAGTAAAAACAACCATGTCTGATGGCGAAAATGTTTACCTGCGCGGATTTGGAAGTTTTATCGTGAAGAAAAGAGCGCAGAAAATCGGTCGGATTATCGCAAAGAACACAACTATCGTTATCCCTGCACATCATATACCGGCATTTAAGCCCGCAAAGACTTTTGCAAGTAAAGTGAAAAATGCAAAAGTGAAAGCCAACCAAACTTCTGAAGCGATTGATTAATGCAGGCGAAAAGCCAACAGCTTTTATTATTTGCAGGAGCATCAGTGCTGACGATTGCTTTGTATCTGGCACCTAATAAGGTTACCAGGGAAAATAAAACGGCCCAGACTGAAACCTCAGATTTTGAAATGCAATTGAACGCAGCAAAAAGTGGACTTCAGCGTCAGGAAGCCGATATGATATCTTCCCTTGAAGCGAAGTTGGAAAAAGAATCAGGCAACCTTTCCTTAATGGACTCGTTGGGAAGCCGTTGGGATGCTTTGCAGAAGCCGGCCATTGCCGCGCACTATTTTGAGATTCATGCAAAGAAGGAACCTGGTGAAAAAAGTTGGCTGAATGCAGCATATCGTTACTTCGATGCATTCCAGTCGACTACAGATTCAGTGCAGCGCAGAGCGATGGTTCAAAATGCAATCCGGTGTTACGAAAATGTAATTCAGAAAAACCCGGAAAACCTCGATGCCAAAACGGACCTTGGTATTTGTTACGTGGAAGGAGCTTCCAACCCAATGCAGGGAATTTTAATGCTGAGGGATGTTGTGAAGGAAAATCCTGAGCATGAAAATGCACAGTTTAATTTAGGAATTCTGTCTATGCGCTCAGGACAATATGACAAGGCGGTTGAGCGATTTCAAAAAGTACTTTCCATCAACCCTCAGCGGAAGGAAATGTACCTGTTAACCGGCCGGGCTTATCTAATGGCCGGAAACAAAGCAAAAGCTGCTGAGAATTTTGAAAAATTGAAAAAAGAAAGTTCCGACGCAGCTTTGGTTGCCCAGGCGAATAATTATATCAATCAAATATCTAATCATTAAAAAACACTTGCATTATGCCAAGCGGAAAAAAACGTAAGAGACATAAAATGGCTACGCACAAGCGTAAGAAACGTCTCCGTAAGAACAGACATAAGAAGAAATAGCATGAGGCGGAATACCGTTTCCGCCCTTGCTTTTTATTGCCTGC
>JBDTTM010000460.1:0-3309 GCA_039930605.1 Bacteroidota bacterium | reverse complement strand
TTGTACTGTTTATGCCTTTGCGGAATCGCCTGCTAAAGAAGGCGTGTTGTGGGCCGGAAGTGATGACGGACTTATACACCTGAGTACAGATGATGGAAAATCATGGAATGACGTTACGCCCAAAGATTTGCTGCCTTGGTCGACTGTCAGCATTATTGAACCTTCACATTTTGATGCAGGCACTTGTTTTTTTGCGGCTCACCGTTACCGTCTCGATGATACACGTCCTTATATTTACCGGACAACTGATTATGGCAAAACATGGACTTTGATTACGAAGGGTTTGCCTGCAAATGTGAATACCCGGTGTGTACGCGAAGACCCGAATAGAAAAGAGCTTTTGTATGCGGGAACTGAAACAGGTGCATATATTTCTTTTAATAATGGGGATGCATGGCAATCTATGCAGCTAAATCTCCCGGTTACTCCTGTGCATGACATGCAGGTAAAGAAAGATTTGAAGGACCTTGTTATTGCCACGCACGGCCGTGGATTTTGGGTACTTGATGATTTAACCCCGTTTTATCAAATCAATGATTCAATTATAAATTCAGATTATTGGCTCTATGAACCCAATGTTGCGATCCGCATGGATGGGAAGCAACTGGATGCTGAGAAAGATGAAAGCATCAATAAACAAGTCGGAACCAATGCGCCAAACGGAGTCATTGTAGATTACTATCTGAAAGAAAAACCGAAAGGTGAAATAAAATTAATTTTCTATTCAGCTAATGGCGATAGCATTATTACCTTCTCCAATAAGTTTGATAAGTACGGAGAGCCGCTGAAGAAGAAAGAAAATTTTTATGAAGACCCGAAACACCAGGAAGAAATTCTGCCCGTTGATACTGGCATGAACCGCTTTGTTTGGAATTTAGCTTACCCTGATGTAAAACATTTTGAAGAAGAATACTGGGCAGCCTCGTCACTTGCAGGTCCACGGGCACTCCCTGGAAATTATGTGGTGAAGTTGATGAAAGGAGATACGCTTCTGATGAAAAGAAATTTTTCAATTGTGCTGAATCCGAAAGTAAAGACAAACACGGCTGACTTGAAAGCGCAGTTTGATCTGATGATGCAGGTAAATAAGAAGCAGAATGAAATCATCAGGGGTGTCCTGCAAATAAGGGGCGTACAAAGCCAGGTGAATAATTTTATTGGCAGTTTCAGCGACAGTACCAAGATCATTTCGTTGAAAAAGGTCGCAAAACCATTGCTTGATTCTTTACAAGCTATTGGTGATACACTCATCAACTCCAAAGTGAAAGCAAATGAGGATGTTCTTCGTTATCCAATGCAATTATTCGAGCGCTACTGTTCGTTGCAGGATTTTATCCGTGGTTCCGATACCAAACCAACTGAGCAGGAAGTTAAAGTATTGGAAGAATTGAATATGAGGACAGCTCCTGAATTAAAGCGCCTGCAAAGTGTTTTTGATAAACAGATTCCTGCGTTCAATAGTGCTGTGAAGCAACTTGATTTAAATGTTGTGGATCCAGGGAGGGCGATCAAGGAATAAAATGGTGCGAATATCGCAAAGCCTACGTATCATGAATATATGGTGGTACGAATATCGAAAGGCTACGTATCTGCGAATTTGCGAATTTACGAATAGGATGGTGGGGAGGAATAAGAGTTCATGCCGCTCTGTGCATCGATTTTTACTTTGTCTAACTTTGACAACTCAAAAAGAATAAACTGAAAATATGGCAGTACATCATCATCCCGACTTGCATCATGAGAGAAAAAAGATCAGAGAATATTTTCTGGAATTCTTAATGATATTTCTTGCCGTAACGATGGGCTTTATAGCGGAAAATATAAGGGAAAATATTTCGGATAGAGAAAAAGAAAAAGCGTTTATTTTCATTTAGCTTTGTGTGTGATACGCAATTTGACCCTCCGATTAAAATGTCTTCGAAATCTGTGGTAAATAAAATAGTTTTTATAATTTTAAACAGATTCTAAACATAAACTAATTTCAGCAGCATTTCATTTGGATAGGATGTCTTTGCAATCATTTTCGTTAACCCTTAACATTAATCATCATGAAAAAGAATTTCTCTATTGCTGTTTTGATTGCAATGATTTCGTTCGCTGCAAATGCCGAATCTCCATGCAGAGTTGCTTTAGTACTGAATGGAATTGTTCAGAACTGGTTCACTACAAATTTTACTGTGGCTATAAATCAGGGGGATACTTTACTATGTTCTGTGGCGACAGGTTCTCCTTGTGGTAACTGCACGATTGATTCTGCGGCTACTTATTGGATATTTCGCGGAATCATTATGAATTTGGTTACCATTGCAGCAACTGATACAGGAGTTTATACTCTTTATGCTCAAAGTAATATTAGTTCAACATGTTCCAATGATTTCAATACATTCCTTCTCACCGTAAATTATGCAACTACCTCACTGGGAGAATTGGCTTCTGCAGATGGCATCAAGGTTTCTCCCACGCTCTCCGGCGGCATCTTTAAAATAAACGGGGCTGATAAAAACTTCGAACAACTTTTAGTTTCCGACTGCATGGGCAGAATTGTTTTCATCACTCAAAATAATTTGTCAGAAATAAACCTCTCTCGTTTTTCTTCGGGAATTTACTATTATGCTATTACCGATGAAAAGAAAAAGGTTTGGCGTGGAAGGGTTGTGAAGGAATAATTTCGAATGGGCAGACCAACTCCAAACCCATTGATTAATAACAACAGAGCAGTATACTTCGTAGCGAATTTTCAGATTAGTGCCTTAATGAAACCTTCTTCAATAAGTAAGGTTACCTGCAGTCATCCATGAGATAAATTCGCAAATGCTGAAGGGATTACTTATCTTTGACGTTAGTAACGTATTTCGATACTATGATAATTTCTTTCGGTAACAAGGCGACTCAGGAAATCTGGGTCGGTGAACGTGTAAAAGGATTTGAAACCAAACTACAGGATGAGGCTCGAAGGAAGTTAAGAATGCTCAATAACTCAATTGACTTAAAGGACTTGATGGTTCCGCCTTCAAACAGACTTGAAAAATTAAAAGAGAATTTCAAGAATTTTTATTCGATCAGGGTTAATGACCAATGGCGTATTATTTTCTGTTGGAAAAATGGAAATGCTGAAAATGTTGAATTAATCGACTATCATTAATAAAATGAAAAAACTAAAAAATATTCACCCAGGGGAAATCCTGTTAGAGGAGTTTTTAATTCCATTGGGCATTAGCGCCTATAGGCTATCTAAAGACATTTCAATTCCTCAGACACGTATTTCGGAAATTATCAAAGGCAACAGGCGAATTTCTGCTGACACCGCAC
>JBDTTM010000459.1:0-3315 GCA_039930605.1 Bacteroidota bacterium | reverse complement strand
AAATTGGCAAGTCCCTAATGTTTCAACGCCCGGTTGAAATCGTCCGCAATCTTCCCCAACAGTAGCCTCATTCCTCGATCCGTATCGTCGCCGACTTTCCAGTTTCTGTCCTCACACCATTTCCCCAGGGATTTCAGTTCCATGTGATTTATCACCCACCGATGTGCCTCCCTTGACTGCTCGTCCAGACCAGGGTCCTTGATGTACCCGCCTGGCACAATTCCAAGCAACAGCGGCATTATTTTCTCAACAATATAATGGGCACTTTCAATATTCGGAGGATAATTCATATTTCCCGAAAAGATGAGATCATATTTTTTCTCTTTCTGCTGCGGCGAATAATAATTGAAATCAACTCCATTCGGAATGACTTCAATTTTACTCCGATCGGGATGACTGATCAGGTCACGATCCTGTTCAGAAATAATAATCTTGTTGTTAAAGTCATTGAATATCTGTCCTTCATATTTCAGCATCCGTTTCCACTCCATCATCACCGGAATTTTTTTGAAAATATTTTCACGCTGAGCCTGCCGTTCATATCCCTTGCTGAATGCATCCTGGTAGTCAAGGGTTTTTGAAATTTGTTTTTCATCCCTCACATATTCAGCCATGCGAACGAGCTGGCAAAAAACTGCATCGGGTTTATCCTCCGTTATAATTTTCTGAATCTTCTTTTTAAATTCTTTAGAGAAAAAATACTCCACCTGGAATGGTTTGCCATTCACCAATGCACGGGCCAGGTTCTGTATTTGTTTTGCCTTACTGATGTTATGAATTAATATTCTCCGGCAATAAGGTTTTAGCTTTTCAATGTGTTCGGGAAGGACGAGTTCATCACTTACGGCAGCAAGGATAACCTGGTGTTTTTTGCTCAGCTCAACGATCTGGTAAAAAGCACGCAGTTTATCCCCTTTTTCGAGAGGATAAGGGAACCTTGACGTCAGGAAAAGAATCTTCATAAAGGATAATTCCGGTTGGCAAATATTGTGAAAGTTGGAGGACTAAACGAAATAATTCTCTCCTTCTGTATGAATATTTAATGCATTTTCCGATGCCTCATTTCGCTTACTTTTACCATGTGAAAACCTTTATTGATCAGACAGGCAGAACAGTGACGATCAATGATTCACCTCAGCGGATCATCAGCATAGTTCCGTCCCAAACGGAGTTACTTTTTGACCTGGGCCTGACTGATGAGGTAATCGGCATTACAAAATTTTGTGTCCACCCTGACCAATGGTTCAGGAATAAAAAACGGGTTGGCGGGACTAAAAAGCTAAACCTGGACCTCATTCGTACCCTCCAGCCTGACCTTATTATTGCGAATAAGGAAGAAAATGAACAGCTGCAGGTAGAGGAATTGATCCGCGAGTTTCCGGTATGGGTGAGTGATATTAAATCGTTGCCTGAAGCCAAACGGATGATCCTGTCCGTTGGGGACATCACTAACCGCTACTTTGAAGCCATCGCACTGCTTAAAAAAATCGACCTTGCATTCGATGAACTTAGGTTGTCGATAAATGACAGAAAACCAAAGAAATTAGCATACCTGATCTGGAACGAACCCATGATGGCTGCCGCTGGGGATACTTTCATAAGCAGGATGATTGATGCTTCGGGATTTAACAATGTATTTCAAAACCTTCAGCGTTATCCTGAAATAACGGATGCAGAATTAAAAGCCGCTCAACCCGATGTGATTTTGTTATCCAGTGAGCCATTTCCATTTAAGCAAAAGCATCTTGATGATTTCATTAAACGTTTTCCGGGAATAAAGTCTATGCTGGTTGATGGCGAACTGTTTTCATGGTATGGATCCCGTTTACAATATGCCCCCGCATATTTTATGAAACTTCTTGAACAGATTGAAACTGTGAAGTAACTTCGCGCCACAATAATTCTCAGCACCGACCATTTCCACTTTGTGAAATTAAATTTCTACTTTTTCGTTTTCGTTGCCTGCATCCTGCTATGCTTTTCGCAGCCGTCATCAGCGCAAAGAGTCGGATTGGTACTTAGCGGAGGTGGTGCCCGGGGGATGGCACATGTTGGCGTGATCAAAGCTCTGGAGGAAAACCACATCCCTATTGATTTCATTGCAGGAACCTCTTCCGGTGCGATTATCGGCAGCATGTATGCGCAGGGTTATTCGGCAAACCAGATCGACAGCATTGTAAATTCCGATGAGTTCCTCAGTTGGGCTACCGGCACTTTGAATGAAGACTATACTTATTACTTTCGCAAAAAGGATGAAAATTCAAGCTGGATAACACTTCGTTTTTCACTCGATTCGGTCATTTCTACTTCACTTCCAACCAACCTGGTAAGTTCCGTGCAAGTCGATTATTCGCTCATGGAAAACATGGCTCCGGTTATTGCGAAAGCAAAATTTAATTTCGATTCACTTTTTGTTCCCTTCAGGTGTGTGGCTGCAGATATCGAACACAAGCAGACCGTTGTTTTCCGCAAGGGAGATCTTGCACAGGCGGTTCGTGCATCGAGTGCCTATCCATTTTATTTCAAGCCAATCATCTTTGATGGAAAGATTTTATATGACGGCGGGATGTACAATAACTTTCCTGCAGATATTATGCTGAATGATTTTCAGCCTGACATCATCATCGGTGTAAATGCCGGAGGTAGCAGCACGCCCACGACAGAAGGGAATATTGTTTCCCAGATTCGTACGATGCTCACTACACCCACTAACTTTTCTGTCTTGTGTGAGAATGGAATCCTGATCAATGTGAATACAGACCGGTTCGGATTATTTGATTTTGATAATTTACCGGAAGTGATTGAAGCCGGGCACGAGGCGGCAGAAAGTAAAATGAAAGACATCCTTTTTAATATTCAGCGAAGGGTAGATTCTACAGATTTGAAAAAAAGGCGAGATGAATTCAGGTATGATCTACCGAAAATATTGGTTGACAAAATAAATGTTGAAGGTGTGAATGAAAGGCAGGCAGAATATGTGAGGAGAATTATCAAGCCGGGCTTGCAGCCATTACCGATTGAAAGACTCAAGGGAAATTATTTTCAACTCGTTGCCGATGAAAATGTGAAATCAATTTATCCCCAACTGAAATACAATACAGAAAGCAAAATGTATGACCTTTCCTTGAGGATTAACAGGGAAAAAGATCTTATCACCCAGTTTGGAGGTAATATTTCTTCCCGTCCTATCAGTGAAGTTTTTGTTGGTGCCCAATATAATTTCTGGAGGAAAAAATCTTACAGCTTTTTTACAAACCTCTATTTCGGCAAACTTTATACGAGCGGGCAGCTTAAAATCAGGATGGACGCACCATC
>JBDTTM010000458.1:0-3317 GCA_039930605.1 Bacteroidota bacterium | reverse complement strand
ACCTCATCACCTCATCACGGCTGTTGCGGGTGCAATCAATGGAACAGGAAATCTCTTGCCTAAACCCGATAGTAGCCCCTGAAGCTTCGGGGCGGATAGCGGGACGGGATTAGCTATGAAATGCGGAATGACCTTTTCAAAAACGGTGCAGTACATATTTTGGGGGATTGCTTTCCGCTTCGTACCTCGCGGTCGCAATGACTAAACAGCATAGTGAGGCAATAGCTAAATCCCCCATCACCTCATCACTTTTTCACTTAATCACCTCATCACTTAATCACGGCTGTTTCTGTTTCCTACCCATTCACAGGTATCTTATCTTTCAAAAACTGCCCGGTATAACTGTTCTCACATTCTACCAGGTCATCAGGTGATCCTTCAAACAAGACGTAGCCACCTTCTTCGCCGCCTTCAGGGCCGATGTCGATGACCCAGTCAGCGCATTTGATCACTTCTGTATTGTGTTCAACGATGATGATGGAATGTCCCTGGTCGAGGAGCATGTCAAATGCTTTCAATAATTTTTTGATGTCGTGGAAATGCAAACCTGTTGTGGGTTCGTCAAAAATAAAAAGTACGTGTCCCTGGGTATTTCCTTTGCCGATGAAAGAAGCAAGCTTCACACGCTGCGCTTCACCGCCACTGAGTGTGCTGCTGCTTTGTCCAAGGTGAATATAGCCCAATCCTACATCCTGCAATGGACGCAGCTTCTCAGCGATCTTTTCATCATACCCAAAACTCTTGATAGGCGTTGAGAAAAATTCAATCGCTTCATCAACGGTCATCTCCAATACATTCGCAATATTTTTTCCACGGTATTCGACTTCGAGGATTTCTGCTTTAAAACGTTTGCCATGACAATTCTCACAGACCAGATGAATGTCGGCCATGAATTGCATTTCAATTGTCACTTCTCCTTCTCCCTGGCAGACTTCACAACGGCCGCCATCCACGTTGAATGAAAAATGGGAGGGTTTATATTTTCGCGCACGGGAAGTAGGATGCTCTGCAAAAAGATTCCGGATCTCGTCATATACTTTGATATAGGTGACCGGATTGCTGCGTGAACTTTTCCCGATGGGATTCTGATCCACAAATTCTACTGAGGTAATTTTGTTGTAGTCGCCGCTAAGCTTGTCATGCGTACCGGTAAACTCGCCGAAGCCGCCATGAATTTTTTTCAGGGCCGGGTACAAAATCTTTTTTACGAGGGAAGATTTGCCAGACCCGCTTACACCGGTAACCACAGTCATCACGCCAAGTGGAAATTTTACACTGATGTTTTTTAAATTATTCTCACGGGCTCCTTCCAGTTGAATATAACCTGTCATCGTCCGCCTGCGGTAAGGCAATGGAATTTTTTCTTTTCCGGAAAGATATTTTCCCGTTAAGCTATACTTGTTGGCAATGATTTCTTTGTACGTCCCTTGTGCAACGAGTTCTCCGCCGTGTTGACCTGCGCCGGGACCGATGTCAATAAGTACATCTGCAGCATGCATGATTTCTTCGTCATGTTCAACTACAACCAATGTATTGCCTGTATCACGAAGTGAATTCAGAACCTTGATCAAGCGCTGTGTATCGCGTGGATGCAAACCAATACTTGGTTCATCGAGAATATAAGTAGAACCCACCAACGCGCTGCCCAGCGAAGTGGAAAGGTTGATGCGCTGAGATTCTCCACCGCTGAGTGAGGAGGAAAGGCGGTTCAAAGTCAGGTAACCCAATCCCACATCACTCAGGTATTGTAACCGGTTCCTGATTTCAATGAGAATTCTTTTGGCAACTGTTTCCTGGTATTTACTGAGTGAGATTTCATTGAAGAATTTCAACGAATCTTTTACCGGCATCAATACTATGTCTATGATGCTTTTGCCAGTGATTTTTACATAAGATGCGTCTACCCGCAGGCGTGTTCCCCTGCAATCTGGACAGGAAGTTTTTCCGCGGTAGCGAGAAAGCATCACGCGGTACTGAATCTTGTAAGATTGTGTTTCTACCCACTTGAAAAATTTATCAATCCCATCGAAGTATTGATTGCCCGTCCAAAGCAAACGCCTTTGTTCCCTGTTGAGTTCGTAAACAGGCTTGTGAATGGGGAAGTCAAATTTGTATGCGCTCTTGATGAGTTGCGTATAATACTCGCTCATCTTTTCTCCGCGCCAGCAGACGATGGCCATGTCATAAACCGATTTCGATTTATCAGGAATCACGAGGTCTTCGTCAATGCCGATAATGCTGCCAAAGCCTTCGCAGCGCTTGCATGCACCATAAGGGTTATTGAAATTGAAAAGATGTGTGGTGGGCTCTTCAAACTTCAATCCGTCCAGTTCGAAGCGGGCAGAGAAATGGTGCACTGCATCACCTTTTGCAGTTTGAATGGAAACAAAACACTCATCTCCTCCTTCATTAAAAGCAGTCTGAACACTATCGGCAATGCGTGAACGGTTACTGTCATCGTCCTTTTGAACTACGATCCGGTCAATCATAACTTTTAATATCTTCGGATCAACAGAAGTGGATGTGGGCGGGGCCTCTTCAACTTTTTTCTTTTTTGATACAGACTTTAATTCAGCAGGGATAAAAAGTTTCTCAAGGTTCTTTAGGTTGGCAGCATTTTTTTCATCGAGCAGGTCTTCGATCTTCATCACTTCATCGAGAAATGAAATCCGGGTAAACCCTTTCTGTAAAAGTATTTTCAGCTCATCGGCAGCTTTCCGTCCGTGGACGTGCATGGGTGCGTAGAGCCACACTTTTGTATCGTCGGGAAAATCCTGGATGAAGGCAACCACATCATCAATTGAATCGCGCTTTACTTCATTTCCTGAAACAGGAGAAATTGTTTTACCGATTCTTGAAAATAATAATTTGAGGTAATCATAAATTTCCGTGGAGGTGCCGACTGTCGACCGCGGGTTGCGGGTGTTTACTTTTTGTTCGATGGCAACAGCAGGGGAGATGCCGTGGATATAATCCACATCCGGTTTATCCATGCGGCCCATAAACTGCCTTGCGTAAGAGCTCAGGCTCTCCACATACCTGCGTTGGCCTTCAGCATAGAGCGTATCAAATGCAAGCGAAGATTTACCGGAGCCGGAAAGTCCTGTGATCACTACAAACTTATTACGTGGAATGGCAACGTCAATATTTTTGAGGTTGTGAACCCTTGCGCCTTTGATTAAAATATATTTTTTTGAATCGAGATCCTGGAAATCCATTTTTGAAAATTGCGAATTTGCAAAAGTACGAATTGAAAAGGCAGGAAGTACGGGTGAGATCATCCTAAAATAATTTACTTGATAATCTGGAGCTGATGT
>JBDTTM010000457.1:0-3341 GCA_039930605.1 Bacteroidota bacterium | reverse complement strand
AGCTTCTTCATGTCGGCACAATGGTAATGCACGAATTGCTTTGTACCCTGCGGAACATTCTTTTCGCTCACATCAAGCATAGCCTGTGTGAGATCCGTTGCATTGATGTTGGTGTACCCGTTCTTCAGCAGGCAATGAAGAATACGTCCTGCCCCGGAAGCTACATCGGTAATCACAGCATTTTTGGGAATGTTGTATTCCCTGAAAAAAGCCATGACTGCTTCGTTCTTAGAAAACCTCGAAAACTCACGCTTCGCACCACCAAATCGCGTTTCATCATAAGTCGACGCAAGGGCTGTATAGTTTTTCTGGTAATATTCGTTCAGGTTTTTTGTCATTAACTTGTTGCCTTATAGGTTCGCAGTAGAATATAAATAAACGAAATCCGGTGTACAGTTGTTACATTCAAACAGCGTGTAAACTCGAAGTGATCGGAAGAAAGTGTGGAAGGAATTTTCTATTGTATTGAACTATTTTTTCTTCAAAGCGAAACTTTTTTTCAATTATGTCCGGAATACCTTCAGACTGAATGGGAAATGCAAACCTGAAACGATTCAGTTTGTTCTGCAAGCGGAAATATTTTTTTCCGATCAATGAAAAATAAGCCGGCAAAATGAAACCTTTCTGATAAGATCCGATTTTATCTTGTGAAGGCATTAAAACTATATTTCCGGCAACCTTGTAGTACTCCTTCGGCGGGAGGTAAAAAGTATGTGCACTGAATTTTTCAGCAAGGAACTGATTAAATACCGGATAGAAACCATCCCACCATGCCAGGATTTGATCCTTTGTCGGCATTTGAGTAAACCAATTCTTTCTCCAGGCAATTACCTGTGACACATGCTCATGGAGAACACCGTCTGTGACACCAAGAAAATCAAGGTCATACTGCAGTGCTTTGACATGAAGCAACAAGTCGCGTATCCTGAGCACATGATACCGGTCCTGGAGAAAAAGTATGATGTGCAACTTAACCATGTATTCAAAAGAAATCTGAATTTTCAATTCATCGACTCCCTGCGCTGAAAATTTTGCATTTCTCCTGGCCTCTACTCCTTCCAATAATTGATAGTGATGGTAAAATGCGAAACGTTCAGCATCTGCAAAATTGGCTTCAGCAATGCCAAAAAGGTTGTGAATGAAAAGGTACCTTTCTTCCTTTTTCAGTCCCAATAGAAAATTATTTTCTACCCTGACGCCATCTTTAAAAACGATCACCATATCGAGGTCAGAAATTCCCGGGCTACTGACACCACCAACCTGGTAAACCGCCTTCACACTGCCTGTTGCCATGAGTCGCTGCGTCATTGCCCTGATTGATTGATGGTAGAATTGTTCATCAACAGGATGTGGATAATCAATGATCCTGGTATTCATGATTGCAAATTACTTTTCAGATCGTTCACCAAATCATTCATAAGCCCGATCATTTCGTCATCAAATTTATTTTTCAATTCCGTGGCAATACTTCCAGAATCGGCTTTTGCAGCGCTGGAACCTGCGAATATATTCAACCTTGAAAACTGTTCTGTCGGAGTATAATTCCAGCTATTCCTGATGGCGGAAATTTTTTTCATCACCAGGCCTTTTTCTCCAGCCTCCTTTTCCAGCATATCAAAACTGAACTTTTTAAAAATTCCATTTCCTGTTTTGGCCTGGTGGTAAATTGCAGGTAGCAGCATAAATTCACTCAACAGGTTTTTTAAAACATAATAATTTTCCAGGAAACTTTTTGACTGAAGTTTTCGCTGAATACTTCCGGTGAGATGCTGAAAGGAATGCTCAAACTCTTGCCTGTAGCCACTTGTACGCAGACCAATTTTCAGCCGGGTATTGCCGAAAAGACATTTGGCATGCATGAATAACTCGTGCGGAAAATAATGTTCCGGGTAATTTTCGAGGTCTGCTTCATTCATTACAAACCAACCATGATGCTGTAACGGATCCATCTCCTTCATCATCTGCTCAGTCTCTTTTAAAGCCAAAAGCAGGAAGAAAAGATCCGTTGGGTTTTGGAAGCAACTGTTTTTAATAATCACCAATCCATCAAAATCACTATAGGGAATTTCTTCAGACGTACCTATGCTGCCATGAACATACGTGCCGACCAATTGTCGTTTTGCCTTTTCTTCAAGAAACGCTGAAATTTTTTTTGCGACCGGATTTGAGCCGGTGTAATTTTCGATTGAAATATCCCGGGGAGAAAATTCGTTTGCTGCCGGCTCCAGATGCTTATACATATCGGATATGACAGAAGCATTTTTCTTGTAAACAAAGCGGGGCGAAATCCTGGACAACAATTTATCGGTTTTACTGAGTTGTCCGTTGCGGAAATAGCTAAGAAAATGTGAGCGAAATTTGTCGTTTTTCACCAATGCATTATGTTCAAAAAACAAAAGTATCAGAAAAACGGCACCTGCATTGTGGGGCAGCGGAAAATTTTACCTTATTCAAACTAAAAAGTGCCGTTAAACAGGCGGTGAATGAAGCAGGGTTTTCCACCTGTACTGCCACCGTTTAAATTATTTTTTAATCCTGAAACATAATATTGATGAACAAGTTGAAATAGAATGATGAGTTTTAATTTTGCAATCATAATTCCAATGGCAAATGAAGAGAGCGATTTCGATCCGTTCGTGACTTCATTGACCGAGGTATTGAACCGGTTAGGATGTGGAAAAACATATTTTATTGTGGACTCCGTTTCTAAGGACAAGACGTTGGAGCTATGCAACAAACAATCCCAGGCAGATAACCGTTTCGTCACCATCTGGGCCCCGGAAAATAAAAATGTTGTTGATGCCTATCTCAGGGGTTACAAAGAAGCCCTTCAAAATAAGCATGATTTCATTATTGAAATGGACGGTGGGTTGTCGCACGATCCAAGGGCATTACCCATGTTTCTCCGGGTATTGAACGAAGGCAATGAATGTGCGTTTGGGAGTCGATTCATCAACGGAGGATCTATCTGTGACTCTACCTGGAAACGGACATTTTTATCAAAATTCGGAACAGTACTTTCCAATTTTCTCCTGGGCACCAAAATGTATGACATGACATCTGGATATCAGGGATTTCATGCAAGTATTGTTGCACAATTTTTATCATATCCTTTGCTTTCAAAAGCACATTTCTACCAAACTGAATTACGCTACCTGCTACGCAGTACACGATTTGCAGAAATTCCGATTCATTACAGGGCACCTTCTCCTAGTGTCTCCAAGAAAGCCATCTCCAATTCGATCAATGTTTTAATACATTATTGGTTTCTCCGGCTTCAGGGAAAAGCACCATTGATAAAGTAATGGACGTATGCAACCTAAAAGCAGCATGCGTGTCCA
>JBDTTM010000456.1:0-3367 GCA_039930605.1 Bacteroidota bacterium | reverse complement strand
GGTAAAAATATTTTTACTGCTCGCTGCTTTTGTATGCAATTCATTTTCGTCCGGAAGCGAAGGCAATGAGTACCAGATCAAAGCCATGTTCATTTTCAATTTCACAAAATATGTGGAGTGGCCCGAAACGAAGGACGCCGGCGACTTCACTATAGGTGTTATTGGTGAGTCTGAAATTCTCGAACCACTGGAAAGAATAGCAACTCAGAAAAAGGTCGGAAATAAAAAAATTATCGTTAAAAAACTTTCTTTGGATGATGAGGACTATTGCAATATCGTGATCATCTCAAAATCCCGGCTGAATAAACTTGAACTGGTAGAAAAAAAATATGCAGGAAAAGGGGTGCTTGTTATATCTGACGAATCCTCCAGGCCGGCAGCAATTAACCTGGTAACCCGTGATAACAAGGTCCGGTTTGAAATAACTCAGTCATTGGCAAAAAGCGGTGGCGTAAAAATATCAAGTCAGCTACTGGCCCTTGCTGTCACAGTCCACTAAATGCAACTACCATGAAAAAGGACACAACCAGAATTGACATTGAGATTTATCTCGTCTTTATTGTGCTCATTGGAGTTTCGGTCTTCAATGCCATTTACAGCACCGTTATTATTTCACGAAACCAGGATGCGTCTACCAAGATCATGACTGTTGACGTTCCGTCTCTGCAAATGCTTGAAAATGTGAACCTGCTCGCCATCCGCTCGAAGATGTTCGCTACCAATTGGGTGTACCTGCAGAAGGCCAGGGAGGACAAAGAAAAATTAAAACAGCTTCATGAAACAGAATATCCGCAGCTAAAAGGAGATTTGCTTGCGACCATGACTTTGTGGGATAACAATACCCAGCAGGATACCCTGAAAACAGTTTTCAAGGATTTTGATAAACTTATTGTTTATGAAAAACAAATCATGAATTCGCTTGTGCGATTCGATGATTATGAAGATCCGGTAAAAAAATTCGGGGCAGAAGAAATTCTTGAAACGCAGATTTTACCTCTCAGCGATGGAATAATATCAACGCTCAACAAGGTGATCATGAGCAGAAAAATGCAGGCTGATGCTTCGCACAACAGCATGATTCAATCTTCCAGGCAATTGATGTGGAGTGTACTCGGAATTGCAATAATGATCGTAATCGTAGTACTCCTTGCCGGTTTTTATTTGTCGAACAGCATCATCGTTCCTGTAATGAAACTGAAGAACTACATCAAACAAATGGGAATAGGAGAAATTCCGGAAATTCAATTAGCTGTGCGAGACAACGCCGTCGGACAAATGACGCAGGCTGTTAAAACACTTGTCGGCAGTGTAGAACGAACAGCACAATTCGCCAATAGTATCGGTGACGGGAATTTTGAAACAGAATTTCAACCCTTGAGCAGAAAAGATAAGCTGGGAAATGCATTGGTACAGATGCGGGACAGCTTATTGAAGGCTGACCAGGAAAATAAATTGCGGAACTGGGAAGCTTCAGGGATTGCAGAAATCAACCAGGTTTTGCGAGAGAATGCTGATGGCATTGAAAATCTTTCAAGTGAATTGCTTAGGACGTTGTCCGAATACATCCAGGCCTGTTGCGGAGGTTTTTATCTTTTCGAGGAAAACACACTTACCAAACAAAGAAGGATCCGGCTGATTGCAGGTTATGCATTGCCTTCCATTCATAAAACATCGTTGGAACTTGGAGAAGGATTTGTCGGACAATCCATCCGGAATGAGCAGGTGATTCACATCAAGGATATCCGGCAGGATAATTTTAAAGTTGAATCAGGAATCGGAGCATTTACAACGACACAATTGCTGGTCGTTCCAATTATGCACCAGGGAACCACTTATGGCGCAGTCGAGTTCAGTTCATTTGGAACTTTTCAGCCATACCAGGTTTCTTATATGTCACGCATCGGGGAAATTATCGGTTCCGTAATGGCGGCTTCTATCGCGAACTCACTCACAAAAAACCTGCTGGAAGAAACACAATTCCAGGCAGAACAATTGAAGTCGCAGGAGGAAAAATTAAGGAAGACCAACGATGAACTTTCTGATCAGGGTGAATTGCTGCGTGCATCAAAAGAAGAATTGAAATCGCGGAATGAGGACCTGAAAATTAAAGCTGAGCTGCTTCAATCCCAGAACGAACGTCTTGAAGAAGCTACCGAGGCATTGGAATTTAAAGCCGGGGAACTTGAACAAAGCAGTAATTATAAATCAGAATTTCTTGCGAATATGTCCCATGAACTCAGAACTCCTCTAAACAGTGTTTTGATTCTTGCGAAACTGTTGGCGGAGAATAAAAACAAAACATTTACCGAAAAGGAAATAGAATATGCCAGGGTGATTCATAAGTCAGGGAATGATTTGTTGTCGCTGATAAATGACATCCTTGACCTTTCTAAAATTGAAGCCGGAAAGGTGGAAATGGTTATTCAAAGCACCGGTATCCGCCAACTGAAAAATAACATGCTGGATCTCTTTTCACCAATTGCGGGAGAAAAGAAAATTGATTTACAAACGGAATTGCATTCTGATTTGCCTGATGAATTTGATACCGACCAATTCCGCCTTGAGCAGGTATTAAAAAATCTGTTATCGAATGCATTGAAATTTACTTCTGCTGAAGGATGCGTAACGCTGCGGATCAGGCAGGCCGACCACAATACTGAATTTAATTCCAAAGCATTGCAGGAAGCACGACACGTGATTGAATTTTCTGTTACAGATACAGGAATCGGGATTCCGGTTGCGAAACAGAAAGATATTTTTGAAGCATTTCAACAGGCGGATGGCTCTACAAGCCGCAAGTATGGCGGGACAGGGCTTGGGTTGTCAATTTCAAAAATGTTGGTTGGACTTCTCGGTGGTGAAATGCAATTAAAGAGCGAGACAGGTAAAGGGAGTACGTTTTTTGTTTTTCTGCCTCTGACTTTGGAAAAGAGTCAACAACCCAACACCGGTAATGAAGTGCTTGTAGTTTCAGATGCAGATATGCCTGAAGGGAGACAACAGACAGAACCGGTTTCAATGCAGGCGTTTTCTGTTGCAGATGACAGGGAAAGTCTGGGGCCTGATGATCGTGTATTACTGATTGTAGAAGATGATTTGAATTTTGCCAAAATACTTGTCGATTTTTCACATGAAAAAAAGTTTAAGACAATCGTAACAAACCAGGGTGACCTTGCATTGAAATATGCAGCACAATACCAACCTGCAGCAATACTCCTGGATATGCAATTACCCGTAATGGATGGCTGGACAGTTTTGAAAAAGCTCAAGGATGACCAGGTATTGAGCAAGATTCCGGTTCACATTATGTCTGCACTTGATAAAGGCAGTCTTGGAATTAAGTTTGGTGCATTGAGTTACCTGAGAA
>JBDTTM010000455.1:0-3372 GCA_039930605.1 Bacteroidota bacterium | reverse complement strand
TCCGGGTCGAGTTGTGGAATAAAATTATGACGTCATTTAAATCAGCTGAAGTGAGTCAAGTACTTGCTGTGTGGAATTTTGATGTATTCGAGAGTGCAATATTATCTGCATATCAGCTTTATCTTATTGCTAAAGATTCCAGTTTACTTTATGAAATGTTTTCGTCTGCAGAACAAAGCAAGAATGCTGAGCTTATGAAATATAATATTAATTCTTCGGGAAATAATCGGGTTCAGAACACATTTCGATACGATACAACCTTATCGGTTCAAGACATACAATCAACACTTACTTCTGATCGGGCATTGATTGAGTATAGTCAATGCACGGACAATATAATTAGCAAGAATTTTGCATTTGTTATCACTAAAAATTTGTTTCGGATTATTCCTTTTGAAACAGCCGCTAATTCAGACAGTGCTGTGGCACAATATTATGAGGCAATACGAAGGAATGAGGTAAATAAATATTCCAGGCTCTCCCATTCTGTTTATAATGAAATTCTAAAACCAGCCATTGCTCAATTACCAAAATCAATTAGGCACCTCACTATTATTCCAGACAAACGGTTTTCCCATTTTGCTTTTGATGCATTGGTAATCGATACCGGTAATGGATTTTCAACCTACCGGGAATTGAAATACCTTTCTGATCAATATACCATTTCTTATTCGTTGGGAGCAACAGTAAATGAGATTTTGAAAAAGGATAAATCGAATGCGACAGGAAATATTGTTGCATTTGCACCTTCCTTTACATCGCTATCATCTTTGCCTTTTTCTAAAATTGCTTTATCCGAATTGCAAAGGAAAGTGGAAGGAAAATATTATTTTAATGACAAGGCATCGGTAGGTTCATTTTTGCAATCGGCCGGCAGCGCTTCCGTTTTGCATCTCGCTACTCATGCCGTTGCTGACCTAAGCAATCCGAATGAATCAAAGGTATATTTCGGAGACAAAGAATTTCTGACCCTTGATTCTGTTTATCATTTGAAGATAAATGCTGAGTTGGTTGTGGCCTCCGCATGCGAGACTGCTATTGGTAAAGAATTTTATGCCGAAGGCATGAAAAGTTTTGCAAGAGCTTTTACTTATGCAGGCAGCAAGAGCACGATTACCACCCTTTGGAAAGTAGACGACAAGGCCACAGCTGAAGTGTTTGCTAAGTTTTATAATTACCTGCTTGATGGAGATGCAAAGGATGATGCTTTGCAAAAAGCAAAGTTGGATTACCGGCGCAATTGCAAAACTGATGATGAAGCCAATCCATTTTATTGGAGTGGCATTATTCTTACCAATGATGTTTCGCCCATTGAATTGAAGAAGAAACATTCTTATGTGCTTGCGTTGGCGCTTTCTCTTGTTGGGTTGGTTGGTGGTGTGGGGTTCTGGAGGAAGAAAGTCCTCACGAAGAGGCGCATAGGACGCTGAGAGGAGCCAAAGAAATTATCACGATGAACCTCAGAGAACGCGGAGAAATACAAAAGACATAAATACAAAATTTGGAAAACAACCCGTCTATTCTCTATGTTCTCTGCGCCTCCGGGTGCTATCGTTTTTATTTCACACAGAGTTAACTAAATCGAAAGCCCACTAAGTAAGGTTAGCAAGTCTGCATCAGAAATAGTTCCAACTTCTGATTTATCATAAATGGATAAAAGAAAAATTATTTTCCCTTTTACAAAAATGTTTGTTATCACTCTTGCTCCGCCACTTTTTCCGCGCCCTTTACTACTGATGGCGAATCTGATTTTGTAACAACCATGACCAATGGGTGATCCCTGAACAGGTTCTTCGGATAAAGAAATGATCAATTGACTAAGTTCCTTTTTAAGCGAAGGATACTTTTTTGATAATCGTTTTGCTTGCTTGTCAAAACTTTTGAGGGAGATAACATCAAAGCTCATCAATAAGCTTTTTTGCCGACCGACCTTTTAGTTTTCCGGTACGAATCAGTTTCACTTCTTCAATGGCATCTTTTAACTCCAACAAGAAGCGGGCTTTTGCAGGTGTTAGGGTTTGAGTTTTTACATACGACAAACCTTTGAGCACTTCCATTAGGGAGGGTGCTTTCTCGTCTTTTATATCTAGCAGTACTTGCATATCTTTTTATAAAGGTAAGTGATTTTTTGGTTTTACCGTATCTACCGCTTTTTGAATTTCCTTATCAGTAAAAGATCCTTTGGCTGTTTTCTTTGACATTTCAATCAACATTCTGCGTGCCATCATTTCTGATTCCTTATAGGTAATCTCTAATGATTGAAAGCCAAGTTTACGTATAAGTTCTTTTAAGACCCGTGCCGCTGGTTTGTCAGAAATGGTTACAAGGACGTTTTCTATAAGAGTTTATTTCTACAAAAATACAAACAAATGTATTACCAAAAAAATCCTTCTCTGCGAACCCCGCGCCTCTTCGTAATGACTTTCTTTTATAACGAAGAGACGCAGAGAACGCTGAGAATACGAAAAGGGGGATAAATTCAAGATATTTACTTAGCAATAAGTTTCTGAACCAGGTTATTTTCTCCTGAATTTACTCTTACAAAATAAATTCCAGCCTTCAGGTTACAGTTTATTATTTGTTGTTTTTTTACGAGAGCAGATGAATACACTTTTTCTCCTATCACATTATAAATTTCTATCACTTCATTTTGACTTTCGAACTTTGAGCAACTAACTACAAAGGGACCATTGGTTGGATTGGGATAAATGTTGAGTTTGGGCTCAAAGGAAATATCGTCAACTCCTGTATTGTTTGGGAAATTATACAAGCTGTCGATATCGCACGAGGTTAAAGCGCGGTTGTAAATTTTCAGATCATCAATTTTACCACTTAGATATCCGGTGCCTTTTCCTATTTCAAAATATGTATTATTAAAAGGTACAGGAACATTTGTTCCACCTGTAGTGTTTGTAGAATATTGAATTCCATCAATATAGAAATTGACTTGCGAAACATCATAACTATTGCAAACTACAACTACATGCTGCCAATTACTAGCTGTTACTAAAGCGTCAGTAGAAGTAATATCGTTCGCTCCACTAGTTCCAATCTGTAAATAGCCATTGGGATTTGTGCCAAAATATAATGTATTGAGATTCGTTCCTCCTGCTCCAAATGTGAGTATTGGATTCAAGCCGCTAAAGTTACTCAGGTTCACCCACGCAGAGATTGAGAAAGGGGGAGATGTTAAGGGCGCAGAAATTGATTGAATATAATCGCTTGTTCCATTAAAACTATACGCACTATTTACATTTCCAAATCTATCCGTTGTCAGAGTTGCTCCATTTACAGTTCCGTTGTTGCCGTTTCCACTGGCATCGTTTGCGTTGCTGCTGAAAGGGTAGGAGGCAACTAAGCCGGTGGTGATGT
>JBDTTM010000454.1:0-3384 GCA_039930605.1 Bacteroidota bacterium | reverse complement strand
GAGATTTCCTGTTCCATTGATTGCACCCGCAACAGCCGTGATGAGGTGATGAGGTGATGAGGTATTTAGCAAGCGTCTCAACATTCTGTGTAGTCATTGCGACCCTGAGGTACGATGCGGGAAGCAATCCCCCAAAATATTTACTGCGACATTTTTCTTGAAAAGGTAAGTAAACAGCCATGAAACAAATACATTTCTATCTATGGAATCCATAATAACAACAACCACTCATGAAAAGGCAGATCATCCTTCTGTTTTTTTTTCTCGCTCTCCATTCTTCATGCTCAAACAAATGTAAGTGGCGACATATACACCAGCACTACCTGGACGCTTGCAAACAGTCCTTATGTGGTAATTGATACTGTCGTAGTTTTTCCGGGAGTCACTCTTACTATTGATGCTGGAGTTGTTGTGAAATTTGATGATGATATGATGCTGGAAATCCGGGAAGCTAACCTGATTGCTGAAGGAACTGTAACTGACTCCATTTCTTTTACAAGTAATTCAATCAATCCAGGATCGGGAAGCTGGCGGAAAATTTTATTGCATAACTCCAATACCTCATCAAATATGATGAGATTTGTTGAATAAGAAGGGCAGCCGATTTCTATTTTCTTAAAATAATGACAGCAATAATCCTACTTTTGCCCCTTCACTCATGACCAAAATAAACTATTTCTTCAAGGCATTATTCTTTTTATTTTTTCTTTTCCATAATTCTCTCTCCTACTCCCAATGCTGCACATACACTTTGGGCATGCACGATTCCTACGGCGATGGATGGAATGGCGGATACCTCGAAGTCTATATCAATAGCAACCTGGCAGGTACCTTCAGTGCTACCGGTTTTGCCAGCGAAGACACATTCACTGTCTGCAATGGTGACACGCTTCTTCTAAATTATACTTCCGGCTCTTATGAGACCGAGAATTCATACCAGCTTTATGATGCTGCATGGAATACACTTTTCGCTGATGGACCGAATCCAATTACAGGAAATGTTTTTACAGCAACTGGTGATTGCAATGCTGTTATAATCCCCGGAAGCAATCCATGTACTGCAATACCAATCGACACAGGACAATGCATCGTTGCAGATAATTCCGGAGTAAATTCTTCCGGACTCAATCCAATCTGCGCGAATTATCAGGGAACAGATGTCTGGTTTTCTATGATCGTTCCGCCCTCAGGAAATATAAGCGTGGAAACAGACAGCGGCGGCCTCGGTGATACAGGCCTTGCCATCTGGACAGACAGTTTATGCACCAACCTTCACCTGCTGGGATGCGATGACGATGGCGGAGCAGGCTATTTTTCTTACATCGATATTTATGACCTCACACCAGGACAACCATTGTACATCCAGGTATTCGGCTATGGTGGCGGCACAGGGACATTCCAGGTTTGCGCGCATGCACTTGAAAAAATCAGGCTCGACAGCAGCGAACTTCCAATCGTAATTATCAATACACTAAACCAGACTATTATCGAGGGCAACAAAATCAATTGCCTGATGGATATTAAATTCAATGGTCCCGGTACCATCACTCATTTAACGGATAGTTCAAATGAATTCAGCGGAAACATCGGAATTGAAATCCGCGGCGCATCATCATCCGGTTATCCCCAACATCCATACGGTATTGAAACGCGCATCGACAGCATCACCAATTGGAATGTCCCGATCCTTGGAATGCCGGAAGAAAATGACTGGGTGCTCATATCCAATTACAATGACCGTTCACTTGTACGGAACACACTTGCCGACAGGTTATTCGCTGACATGGGCAATTACAGCGTGCGATCAACTTTATGTGAAGTAATCATCGACAGCGTCTACCAGGGGATTTATGTTTTCGGCGAAAAGGTCAAACGGGATAACAACCGCGTTCATATTGCCAAACTCACTTCAGCAGACAGTACTGGTGATGAACTTACCGGCGGATATATCCTCCAGCAGAATTATTGGAATAACGGAAACAGTTTTCAATCAAACTATTCTCCAATCGATCATCCCGGATTCGATGTGCATTTCGTGTACGAATATCCCATTGCTGATTCAATACTTCCGGTGCAGAAAGCATACATCGCTTCATTTGTAGATAGCTTGGAAGATGCATTGTACAGTCCCAACTTTGCGGATACAGTTACGGGCTACAGGAAATTCCTGGATACAAAATCATTTATCGACTATTTTATTGTGAATGAATTGTCACGCAATGTTGATGGATTTAAGAAAAGTGTTTTCTTTAATAAGAATAAAGACTCGCTTGGCGGCAAACTAAAAGCCGGTCCTGTTTGGGATTTTGATTGGGCATGGAAAAATATTTCCGGTTGTTACATCGGTAACCAAATAGATGGTTCCGGTTGGGCCCACCATGTGAATGATTGTTTTACAGATAACTATTCCACTGGCTGGTACATCAGGCTTTTGCAGGACAGCACTTTTAACAATGAACTGAGATGCACATATGAAGATTACCGGCACACGATATTAGATACATCCTACCTGTTTGGATTTATAGATTCAGTGGGGAATGTTGTACAAAATGCACAGGCACGGCATTTTCAAAGATGGCATTTGTTGGGGTTGTCCGGGCCCGCACCCGAAGTAAATGAATGTGCAACAACTTACAACGCTGAATTGGATACACTCAAAGCATGGATCAGTACGCGCTTGCAGTGGCTCGATGCAAATATTCCCGGACTGTGCATACCGATTATCAACCAGACAAACAACATTGAAGCTGAAAAAGATTTGGTACTATTTCCGAATCCCGGAAATGGAACATTTACCATCGACAATTTACGAGGGGAAATAAATGAACTTAAAATATATAGTGTTATTGGAGAAGTTGTATTCACACAAAAGCTAAATGGCAGAAATGAATTAGCTTTTAACCCGAAACTTGCCGATGGAATTTATTTTCTGGAATTCACAGGTGAAAAATTTCAGAAGACGATAAAGCTGGTTGTACAATAACTTCCTTATTCTAAAACCGGAACATCTATCTGCAATGTTCCATTGCTCTGTGTAAGCAAAATAGATACGCCACCAAAAACACGCACGTTGGCAATGCTGTCCCAACCGGTCATAAAAACAAAATACTTGCCCGGCATCAGGCTGTCGATTCCAACATGGTAATCACTTTCGATACCCAACTGGACTAAGTCATACGCTGATGCACTGTCGCCAGGTGATGTTGTGGCATTGAACTTTACAAAAGCACTGTCAGGATACCCGATCATCCCGGTCACAAAAACTCCATTGTGCTTAGGCCTGACCACTAATTTTGTGTTCCCACCCAGTCCGCCATATTTACACGACCCATCATCCTGATCCGCACTCGCGTCGAAGTTGATTGAGTTGGGATCTGTGCAGCC
>JBDTTM010000453.1:0-3406 GCA_039930605.1 Bacteroidota bacterium | reverse complement strand
GTCCACGGGTTTTCTTTTGTGCCTTGTTCTTTTGCCATATTGAGTAACTTATTTTTATGTTTAAATCAATTTTGATTTTTGTTTTTCATTTGTTCCGGGCCCCTAAAGGGGAATAATGTATTCTAATTTGATTTTATAATAAAATCTCTTAACCTGTTTTCCAAATTCACTTTTGCTTTCTTTTGCCCCTAGCCCCTAAAGGGGAATAATGTATTCAAAATTGAATCTTTATTTTAAAAATCCCCTCAACCTGTTTTCCAAATTCACTTTTGCTTCAGGCCATTCATTTTCAAGGATGCTGAAATATGCTGAGCTTCTGTAGGTTCCATCATCTTTCAGCATGTGTTCGCGGATGATGCCTTCGTAGATACCTCCGATTTTTTCAATAGCCTTCCGTGAGCGCATATTATTGTGTTGTGTTTTTAACTGAACGCGATGAGTCTGTAATGTCTCAAAACAATACGTGAGTAATGTCAATTTACAATCGATATTTACCACAGAAGCCCAATATTCAGGCATCATCCATGTGCCACCGATTTCTAATCTTTTGTCATAGGGTACGATATCCATCAAACGTGTGGACCCGATTATCCGCTGGGTTGGTTTGTGGAATATAACAAATGGATAATCATGGCCTTTATCCCTTGAAGAAAGAACCCCATTGTATATTTTTTCAAAGGTTTCTTTTTTTGACCAATCACCCGGATAAAATTCCCAGATTCGTTTATCAGAGGCAGCGTCCAGCAATTCTGCAAAATGTTTTTGTTCTAATGGCATGAGTTCGATCACTTTGCCGGTCAAAACTGTTGGATGTGGGATCCAATTTTCCTCCATAAATTATTATTTATCTGACTACATTTTAATTGAAATTCCTAAAACCAAATGTAACGGAAAGTTGGTAGAAGTGGGAAACGAAATGGATGTAGAAAATATAATTTGATTAGCGATCATGCAGAGATTCATACATCATAGCATATGTAGGTGAAGGCAAACCATTGAGGACAGCTTGTCTGATGACATATCCGGTGAGTGATTCAAGTTCAGTAGATTTTCCTTTTTTAAAATCGCTATGCATTGAGGAAGTTGAATCAACAGGTAATCCGGCCATCCTGTCGATCGTGATCCGGTAAATATCAGCAGGCAGGTTTATTCCTTTTGTATCCGCAACAGATTGCAATTCTGAAAGTAATAGGCGTAATAATTCTTCTTTGTCTTTATCGGCTACAATATCTCCGATACTGCAATCAAGATATGAAGTCAAAGTAGCGATAGGGGAGATGAACGAAAATTTTTCCCAGATCACTTGTTCGATATGTTGAGTAAGCGTCGCATCGATTCCTGCGTCTTTGAAAACAGATAGGATATTATTTAAACGAGGATCATTATTTCCGGAGGAGCCAAAAAATAATTTACTGATATTGCCGGTTTCCATCACAATGCCGGGTTCGGTCAGTCTGGCTACTAAATAAACGCATCCATCAAGGACGAGATTTTTTGGAAAAATGGTTGAAATGAGTTCACGACTGTCAACGCCATTCAGAAGTGGAAGAATAATAGTTTGTTCATTGACACAGGGACTACATTCGATCATGTTCTCAGCGAGATCATATCCTTTTGTGCAACAGATCAGGAGATCAACCTTTCCTATAAGGCTGGCATCAGAAGTGGTGAGTTTTGGATATGCGGTAAAATTGCCGTTGACAGTCAGGACTTGCAGACCATTTCGTCGGATGGCTTTTTCATTTTCTCCTCGTGACAAAAAGATGATCTCAACATCTTTGGAATCATGGTAATGCCTGGCAAGTAGTCCTCCAAAAAATCCGCCTAAGGCACCGATACCGGAAATTGCTATTTTCATGCAGGGGTATATGTCTTTTAGTAGACATCACAAAAGTATGCGAATATTGGATGCCAGGTGGGTGTAAATCCGACATAATGAGGGGCCGAAATATGGAATATCAATAGCCAGGAAGTGCCTGAGAGCGACTAAACGTAAAATCCGATTATATTTGCCTCCCTGAAACAAAATTGACTTCGTAGCTCAGTTGGTAGAGCAGATGACTCTTAATCATCGGGTCCAGGGTTCGAGTCCCTGCGAGGTCACATATTTTAAAATTGGCGATTGATATCTCATCTGTCGCCATTTTTTATTTTTCTTCAACAGGCTTCTCTGACACATTTTCGATACAAAGCAATTTATTTGATATTATTTCGTAGGAGGGGGCATAGGAAATGATCAAAAATTAAGCCTAACTGTCTTTGGTACAGATTTTCTTACAACCCCCTTTTTTAGTGTGCTATTACAATTTTCTTACTAACATTCATTTTTCTTCCAAATATGTTTAAAAAATACAAACCCTCGTCCACATTACGTACATCTATTTGTAGTTCTTTAGCGGTATTCCAGTTTTCATGAAGGATAACATCGCCCACTGTATTGAGTAGAGAAACTTGCAATTCAATTTCTCTCCGAAAAACTGGATCAATTTGAATATTTACAAAATCACGTGCGGGATTGGGTGACAATGTAATAACCGATGGAGTCATTTCTGTTGGTTCCTGTAAGGCTGAAAGGAGCTCACAATCAAGAGAATCACCTTCACAAAAATATTGAAAAAACACTAATTCCCCCTTTCTTCCATAATTAATTAGTCCATGTTTTTCATATCCATAGCCTTCCAGAATAAGTCCAGTGGTTTCAAAGAAATCTCCATAATTGTCGAAAATACCCTGCATATAAAAAGCCCTCGTCAATAATCCAGAATAAGTTAATGGCCGGATAGAATCTACTTGGGGTATAAAAGACATGAAAGGTAGATATATGTTCTCCAACACGCAATCATTTAAAGTATCACCTACATGCAAGGAAAAATCATATAACAAATGTTCCGTGGGCTGGCACATGGAAATAATGTCACTATATGGCAGCATATAGACTTTTCGTGCATTTGTATCTTCTCTCATCAATGCATACAGATAAGTGTTCAGGATTTCTTTAGGATTTTGAATAGCTGTTGAGCCGAAATTTTTCCTTAAGGTGCGTTGATAAATTTTCTTGTAAGAATTGCCTTGAATTAGAGTATCTCCCTGCATTGACAATGCAAAAGCCAACACGATATGAACTGGTGGTTCTTCTCCTTGCAACATTTCAGTATATATCCAATTGCGACCATCTTTTAAGAGCTTATAATAAGGCTGTGCAAATAATTTTGAAGAGCACGACAGAAAAAAAATGATCAAAATAAAAAGTGATATTCTCATAAGAAGCTGATTAGGATAAGAACAATTAATGCGCTACAATGAATTTTGCAGTCTTGACAATTCGGTTGCCACTGGTAAGTTGAAGGAAGTAAGTACCTGACGACCAGCCAAATGCTTATGAATGGAGTAAAAAGACTTAAAAATG
>JBDTTM010000452.1:0-3409 GCA_039930605.1 Bacteroidota bacterium | reverse complement strand
GGTTTAATATTTGCTGGATTAAAACATCAGATGAAGAATAGGAAATATTCCGGATCTTATAAGGCGTAAGTGTCTTGATTGAATAAAGAACGGATGCTTTCTTCTTCTTAATAATGATGGAATCATTTACATAACCATTAAAATATCCCTTTCGCTGGATGTAAATCTCCAGTTGCTCACGGCTTTTTTCTGTCAAGGCACTATCCAGTATAACCGGCTCTTCACCAATCTTCCGCATCCCCCGCTTCACACGTTTCCAGAACTTCCCGAGACCCTTATGACCTTCAACTGTCGTATCTCCTGCATTACCAAAAGTGTAGATGCCGAGGTGCAATCTAAGAACACCCAGAATTTTCCGGTTTGACTTCTGCCTCAACAAAGAAGTCAATTCCTCTTTCTTAAAATGGACGGAATCGGTTTCAATTTTGCTTTTGTTCAGGAAATAACTACCCTCCGGAATTTTCTTCAACGGGTTACATGCCATCAGCAATATCGAAGTGATAATGATGAAAAAAAGTGGCGATAAATTTTTCAAGGGTGTTTGTGTTCCGGACAAAAATAGCATTCTGAATCTGTACCACTATTTCGCCGATCACAACTTTTCGACATGGCGAAATGAGCGGTGGGTTTTTGATAACTAATTTTCACCTGATATGCCAATTAAAGGTCAATGATTATTTTCGTGCAGTTGAAATGGGCACATGGCAGGTACATTCTTTGGAAGATCTTGATGCAGCGGCTGTTGGCCTGTTAAAAACGTTTCCGAAAAATCAAATATTTGCATTCTTCGGCAATATGGGGTCCGGAAAAACAACGTTCATCAAATCATTGTGTAAAACTTTGGGTGTGAATGAAAATGTAAGCAGTCCTACCTTTGCTTTGGTGAACGAATATTTGCTTGAAAATGGAAATCCTGTCTATCATTTTGACTTCTACAGGATTGAAAAGGAACAGGAAGCGCTGTATATGGGAATCAATGAATATTTTAACAGCGGCCACTATTGTTTCATAGAATGGTCGGAAAAAATTTTACATTTATTGCCTGAAGATGCTGTTCGCGTGCATATTACATCAATCAATAAAACCAGAATAATAACAACCGAAAATGGCTGAGCATAAACCGGGGAGTTTTTCCAGTTTGATCAATCCTGCATATGTGACTAAAGAGCAGATGGTTGAAGTGAAAAAGAAGGAGAAAAAATTATACATTGGCATTCCGATGGAAATTTCTTTCCAGGAAAACCGGATTCCACTGATCCCGGAAGCAGTTGCACTTTTAGTCGCCAATGGACATGAAATCGTTGTTGAAACCAATGCAGGGAAAGCGTCTAACATACAGGATTCAGATTTCAGTGATGCAGGTGCAAGCATTGCCTACAGTGCCCAGGAAGTTTACAAAGCTGATATTGTCCTAAAGGTTGCGCCACCATCGAATGAAGAAGTGGAATTGATGCAACCCAGGCAACAGTTGATATCCATTCTTCAGATGAGCATTCAGAACGAGGCGTACATCAGGATGTTGAGTGCAAAAAAGATCACTGCCATCGGATATGAATACCTGCATGATGAATCCGGTGTTTACCCGATTATACAGGCGATGAGCGAAATTGTAGGAAGTTCTTCCATACTGATCGCTGCGGAATACCTAAGCAATACATTCAATGGAAAAGGAGAATTGCTTGGCGGAATTGCCGGAATTGCGCCTACCGAGGTTGTCATTATCGGTGCAGGAACAGTCGGAGAATATGCTGCCCGTGCTGCATTGGGATTAGGTGCCAATGTAAAAGTCTTTGATACTTCTATTCACCGGATGAGAAGGTTACAGAATCGTCTTGGCAGACGGATTTTCACTTCCATGATAACTCCCGGTGCGCTGCTTAAGGAATTAAGGAATGCTGACGTTGCCATCGGTGCCTTGCGAAGTAATGAGGGCAGGGCTCCTGTTGTTGTAACGGAGGAAATGGTAAGCGAAATGCGGGTCGGTTCAGTCATTGTGGATGTCAGCATCGACCAGGGAGGGTGCTTCGAAACCAGTGAAATCACCAACCACTCTCAACCTGTTTTCAGGAAATATGGTGTTGTCCATTATTGTGTTCCTAATATAGCTTCCAGGGTAAGTCGCACAGCAAGCACTGCATTGAGTAACATTTTCACCCCTATCCTGGTGAGCATTGGTGAAGAAGGCGGAATTGATGAAATGCTTTGGAAAAACAAAGCTGTACGCAAGGGGGTTTATCTCTACAGGGGATCAGTAACCAACCGGTATGTAAGTGAAGCAACGACACTTCCATATAAAGACCTCGACCTATTAATGGCTGCCGGCAGGATTTGACCTGGCCTTAATCACGACATGTATGCGTATCTTTTTGAATAGCGGAAAAGAGAATTCAGATACGCTTGTTCGCTGCATCCCTTACCTGTAAAGGATTCCATTGATTTTCAGAAATGTATTGACTTTCTGTGAACTTTCACTATATTTGCAGTGTTCCACATACGGAATTTCCATAACACACATCACGAGTTACTGAAAAGATAACATTGTTAGTAATCAAGCTATTAAACCATAGTAAAACAAAAAATCATGTTACTTTACGACACTCTCGACCGCTTTGAAAAGAAGTTTGCCCACCTGAAGAAAAAAGGATTACGGGTAAATGGTCTTAAGATGATTGATCCTAAACGCAAAAAGCATGTGATTGACATCAGCCGTCCGCTGCTTTTTGACAACCGCCAGCTCCCAAAAATTTATGAGGGACTTGATGTGAAAGCTGTAGTTTCCGGTGAATTACCGATGGAGTTCACTATTGATCGCACCAAGCCGGATTGGCAGAAGAAAGAATATGTTTGGGCACCGGAACGTTTTGAAAAATATGTTGACCGTTGCGCTGATGAGATCAGAAAAAAATTAGGTGATCCAAAAATGACGCGTGAAGATATGCTGAGTGCACTCTGCTTTGGAGATTATAAAGCGCATAAAGAAAAAACTCAATTGTTGATTAAAGAAGGCAAGCTTCCGAATTATCACAAGAACTAATTGTAAGATTAAATAAGTTGAATCGCCTTGTGTTTACGGGGCGATTTTTTTTTGCGTCCTCTCAATCCATTGTCAGTGGCTGATTTCAGTCATCAAGTTTTCAACAAACGAGGTTATTTATTAACAAATGCCTGACTGTGCTGTTTTTTCATTCATTCCAGTAGTTACTTTTGAAACATAAATTAAATTCTAATCATTAAAACTATCTAAAATGAACAAAGCAGAATTGATTGATGCAATTGCATCTGAGGCAAAAATCACCAAGGCCGATGCAAACCGTGCATTGGATGCATTCATGAATGCAACTACGAAGTCTTTGAAAAAAGGTGATCGCGTTGCATTGGTAGGTTTCGGAACTTTTTCTGTTGCAAAACG
>JBDTTM010000451.1:0-3445 GCA_039930605.1 Bacteroidota bacterium | reverse complement strand
GGTGACTGCATTAATTATACTGATCTCTCAACCGGCACTGTTCAATCCTATATCTGGACCTTCCAGGGTGGAACACCAGTGAATTCATCTGACCAGAATCCAACAAACGTCTGCTACAATGTTGCCGGTTCATTCAACACCACGCTTACTGTAACCAATAGTGCGTGTACAAATTCAAATACACATGTTGGATACATCAACGTCTATCAACCGGCCATTCCTGTTATTACTGCAAATGGCGATACATTATTGTCAACTCCTGCGCTTACTTATCAATGGTATGAAGTTACAACCGGAGCAATTGGCGCCGGCATATTTCAATTCTATGTGGCTACTACAAGCGGCAACTACTACGTCTGCATTACAGATGCCTTCGGCTGTTCAGCCTGTTCTGACACCGTTCACGTAGACCAGGAAGGTGTGCATGAAAACGATTTGAACAATTCATTCAGCGTGTATCCGAATCCGGCAAAAGATAATATTGTGATAAGCAACTCAGGAAGCATTTCCCCAAGTACCATGCGCATTGAAGATGCAACAGGTCGTTTGGTAAAAGAAGCATCCCTTGTACTCCACAATGGCAATGCAACAGTTTCAATTGGAGACCTTGCAAAAGGTTCCTACATGCTTCAGATACTTGATGACAAAAAGAAAATTATTTTCTCAACGCCGGTGATCAAACAATAAATGGCTGCAAGAAAAATTTTGATGATTGAACCAAAGAATTTTATCTCCAACCCTCAAACGGTTGGAGATAATTTTTTTCAGAAACCTGGTATTTCAATACCAGATGAGGAACTTGCACTAAAAACCAGGAATGAATTTGATTCACTGGTTGAAATACTCACCCATGCCGGAATTGAAGTCAGGCTTTTCAGCCAGGACGATGAGGTGATAACTCCCGATGCGATTTTTCCGAACAATTGGTTCAGCACTTTCCCCGGCGGATTATTCATCTTATACCCGATGATGGCTGAGAACCGGCGATTGGAGCGCCGACCATCGGTGATAACTTACCTCGATAACATTTACCGCAAAAAAATTGACCTCTCCCATGATGAGATGAGGGGCATTTTCCTCGAGGGAACAGGAAGTCTTGTGATTGACCATGCCAACAAAATCGCATATGCATCACTCTCACAGCGGACAAGCTCAAATCTTGTTTTTGAATGGAGCAAACTAACTGGCTATACTGTTATTCTCTTTTCTGCTTATGATAAAAACGAGGAACCGGTTTACCATACGAATGTATTGATGTGTGTGGCTGAAAAATTTGCCATCGCATGTTTTGAAGCTATGGAGGATGAGGATGCCAGGGAACGGGTTAAAAAATCGCTTCTGTTGACCGATCATGAGTTAATTGAAATCACCCTGGAACAGATGCACCATTTCTGTGGAAACTGCCTCGAACTGGAAAACAATAAAGGTGAAAAATTCCTGCTGATGTCAACACAAGCCTTCGATCATTTCACCGGATCGCAAAAAAAGGAAATAGAAAAATTCTGCCTGATCATTCACACCGACCTTCAAACAATTGAAACTTTTGGTGGAGGCGGTGCACGTTGCATGGTGGCTGAACTCCTGTGATTATTCCTTGAATTCTATAGAACTTGAAAAGGTTTCGGCTTCCGCAAAATTATTTCTTAAAACTTCGCTTCCGGATCATTGTTACAGTAAGTCAGGGGTGTATCTTTTGACTCTTATCGGTGTATAAATCCATTAAGATATGACTGCCCTCTAAATGAACCGTCTTCACCTATTGGATTTTGCTATTAGCCAAAACCGGAAATCGCGGTTTAATAATAATTTTACCTTTACACGACTCAAATAAAAACGCCTGTTTTCCGTTATTGGTAACTCTGAAAAACCAATTTCGGATCTAAAACAACAACCAATGAAACGTACTATTCTTTTATTATCTGTACTAGTTCTGATCTTCCAAAACGTACTTGCTCAGGCCCCTAAATACAGCAATGAGTTTTTGGCCATTGGCGTCGGTGGCCGTGGTTTGGGAATGGGGAATGCCCAGGTAGCGACAGTGAGCGATGCGTCTTCATCATTCTGGAATCCCGCAGGATTATCTCTCGTAAAAGGAAGCGTTCAGGCAATGGGGATGCACAGTGAATATTTTGCAGGCATTGCCAAATATGAATACCTGGGGCTCGTAGCCAAAGTAGATGCTACGCGCGCTTTGGCATTTTCATTTGTACGGTTTGCAGTGGATGATATCCCTGATACCACAGAACTCATTGATGCTTCCGGTTTTATTAACTACGATAAATTGAAATCATTTTCAGCCGCTGATTATGCGTTCTTCCTCTCTTATGCTTTGCAAAGTAAGATTGCAGGATTGCGCTATGGGGGCTCTGTTAAAGTGGTTCACCGCACTGCCGGCGACTTTGGCCATGCATGGGGTTTTGGGCTTGACCTGGGCGTGCAGTATGACAGGGGCAAATGGCAATTCGGACTGATGGGTAAGGACATCACCACAACATTCAATTCCTGGACATTCAATACCGATAAGATTGCAGCTGTTTTCAGCACTACCGGCAATGAAATTCCAAAAAATTCTACGGAGCTAACATTGCCAAAAATAATTCTTGGAGCCGGATATAAAATGAATATCGGGAAAAAATTCACCGTACTTCCTCAACTTGATTTCGACATGACTTTTGATGGTCAGCGGAACGTAGTCATCAGCGGGGACCCGATCAGTTTCGATCCACATCTTGGCTTCGAAATCGGATATGATGATTTTATTTTCCTCCGCGGTGGAGTGAATAACATCCAGCAGGTAAAAGATCAGGAAGGCGCCAAGTCCACCATCTTCCAGCCCAATATGGGTATTGGTATCAGGCTGAAAAATCTAACCATTGATTATTCACTAACCAATATTGGAAGCCAGGAAACCCTTTACTCAAATGTTTTCTCTCTGAAACTTGATATCTACAAGCACAAGACCACTACTGAAAAGAAATAATACAATCATGCAATGTCATGCCGAACTTGTTTCGGGAACTATCAATAAATGGTGGGATCCCGAAACCGGTTCGGGACCAAACCAAAACCTGATGAAAAAATTTTACCTGTTCTGTGCTGTTCTCCTCTCTTCCCCACTCGTCCATGCGCAGGCGTATGAGAACTCCTGGATCAATACCTCGCAGGAATATTACAAAGTGAAAGTATGGCAAGATGGAATCTTCCGACTTACCGCACAGAATATGGCCTGGGCCGGAGTGGCTTCCACGAACTGGTCAACCTCCAATATTCAGATATGGGCCAGGGGTGAAGAACAGTATCTATATATATATGATGAGAATAACAATGGTTTCCTGAATCCGCCGAATGACTACATCGAATTTTACGGCGAACATAATACCGGCTGGTTCGACAAACAATTGTATGAAGACAGCACCTGGCAGCCCAATCCAAATTACAGCTTAAT
>JBDTTM010000450.1:0-3446 GCA_039930605.1 Bacteroidota bacterium | reverse complement strand
AAACAAATGCATGACCGCGGATTTAATGTATGCCTGGTGGATCTGCGGGCACATGGAAACAGCGAAGGCACTTTTTTTTCTCCCGGAATCGTGACTGTAAGTGATGTAAAAAGTATGCTTGACAGTTTGCTGGCTTATCCAAATGTTAATCACGTAGCTATTTTCGGCTCAGGTATATCAGCAGGAATTACACTTGAAAATGCATTGTTTGATGGAAGAGCTGATGCAATTGTTTTACAATGCCCATTCAATAGTTTTTCTGAAACAGTAAAGGAATATGCATACATGAAATGGGGATTTACCAGTTTTATTTTTCTACCAATATTGCAACGCAAACTGGAAAAAATGATGCTGATGCCACTGAAAAATCTTCACCTGGCAAATTTCAGCCGGTTGGTGGAAACACCGACGCTGGTTATTGGTGCGTGGGATGATAAATTTTATTCCTCTATAGATGCCTATTCTGTATTCGACTCATCGGCAGCTGAGAAAAAAGACATATTTTTGGTGAAGAAATCAACTCATGAAACAATTGAGGTTGTTGGCGGAGACCAATACTATAACAGGATTGCGGAATTCATTAGTAAAGTTTTACCGAAAACGTTGATAAAGACGAGGAATAAGAAAATGACATAAGAAAAAGAATTACGAAATCCGAATAACGAAATACGAAAAAAGAAAAAGAAAGCACGAAAGAAGAAAGAAGAAAGAAGAAAGAAGAAAGAAGAAAGAAGAAAAAAAAGACAATAGAAAGTAAACAATTTACAGATGACAATTCACAACTGTAGTAGAAATGGCAAGTGGCCAGCAGCTAGTAGCCAGAATACAATAGACAAATTTCAAAAGGAACTATAAACGGCAAGAGTCCAGCGGCTAGAAGCAAGAATACAATAGACAAATAAAAATACAAATTTTGGATAACGAACAAAGAAATACAAAGAGAAAAAATTAAGCAATCAGAAGTAAATTTAAAAAGAAGGACAAAATAGTGATCAGCAAGGAGACGATAGATAGAATTTTTGATACAGCCCGCATAGATGAAGTGGTTGGAGAGTTTGTGAACCTGAAGAAGCGCGGGGTGAACATGATTGGTTTATGTCCATTCCATAATGAGAAGACGCCTTCATTCAATGTAAACATAGCAAGGAATATTTACAAATGTTTTGGCTGTGGCAAAGGCGGAACGAGTGTAAACTTCATCATCGAACACGAGCACCTCACCTACCCTGACGCACTCCGGTATCTTGCGAAGAAATACAACATCGAAATTGAAGAGGAGCAAATTTCACCTGAGCTGGAGATTTTGAGAGATGAAAAAGAAAGCATGCTCCTGGTGAATGGTTTCGCGCAAAAATACTTTTCCGATATACTCATCAATTCAGAGGATGGCAAGGCAATCGGTCTAACGTATTTTAAAGAGCGGGGATTTTCAAAAGAAATAATTGAGAAATTCCAGTTGGGGTATTCGACGGACCACTGGGATGCATTTACAAAGCATGCAATTCAGCATGAATACAAGGAAGAGTTCCTCGTTAAAACAGGGCTGACAATTAAAAGCGAAAGAGGATTGTTCGACCGGTTCAAGGGTCGCGTCATGTTCCCGATTCATAATTTGGGCGGAAGAGTGATTGCGTTTGGCGGCCGGATACTGAAGAAAGATGAGAAGACAGCCAAATATTTAAACTCGCCTGAGAGTGAAGTGTACCATAAAAGCAATGTTCTGTATGGAATTCATTTTGCGAAGAAGGCCATTGTCGAGAAGGATAATTGTTTTCTCACTGAAGGTTATACGGACGTTATTTCATTGCACCAGGCAGGAATTGAAAATGTTGTTGCATCTTCCGGTACTTCTCTTACAGTTGAGCAAATCAGGTTGATCGGACGGTACACAAAGAACATCACCGTCCTTTATGATGCTGATCCTGCCGGTATCAAGGCGTCCCTGCGTGGCATAGACATGATCCTTGAAGAGGGCCTGAATGTAAAAGTGGTGTTGTTTCCTAAGGGAGAAGATCCGGATTCCTTTTCACGCAACCATACCAGCAGCGAAGTGCATGATTTCCTGCGTGGCAACTCCAGGGATTTCATGGTTTTTAAAACCAGTTTGCTGCTTGAAGAAGTGGCCAATGATCCTGTTGCAAAAGCCGGACTGATCCGGGACGTAGTAGAATCCATTTCAAAAATTCCGGATGCCATCACACGCTCTGTTTATATCAAGCAGTGCAGTGAGATGATGGAAATCAATGAGCAGGTATTACTTAATGAGCTCAATAAATTCAGGAAGAGTTCTCTGAAAAAAATCCTGCCTACAGCAGATGTGGAGGAACTGATGCCTGACATAAACGGAGTATCTCAGCCAGCAAACCATTTCGATACAGAATCACAGGAGCGGGAATTGGTTAGGTTACTGTTGAATTATGGCAATGAGCAAATTCATTTTTATGATGACGTGGAAATCCCTGATTCAAACGGCAAAAAAGAAACTGTGACACACTCATACTCCGTTGCAGGTTTTATAACAGAAGATTTGACCCGCGATGACATCAAAATTGCAGATGTGCGTTATAAGTTTTTCGTGGATGAATCTGCCGTTTTACTCAGCCGTGAAATTCCTATCACCGCTGAATATTTTTATAAAATTGAAAATCCCGAAATCAGCTCCCTTGCTGTTGAATTGCTGAGTCCGAAATATTTTTTAAGTGGGAACTGGCAGGAAATGCACCAGATCGCTGTGCCATTGGAGGAGTCGAACCTCAGAGACGCAGTGGAAAAAGCGGTTTATCATCTGAAAAATAAAATGGTGATGAAAATGATTGAAGACAACCAGCACAAGCTTAAAGAAGCGTATGCAAACGGGGCAGAATATGTCCACCTACTCGAACACCAGAAAAAACTGGACGAAGTAAAAAAGCAGATTTCAAAATCTTTGGGAATTGATGTGCTGAGGTGAGTTATTCCAATAGTATATTTGCATAATGAGGCAGTTAGAATCAATTTTAAAATTAAGTACGCTCGAGCGAATTACACTTATTGAGCAAATCTGGGATAGCATTGATAAGGAAGATATTCCAATTACATCAAGTCTGGAAAAGGAGCTAAACAAACGCTTAACGCGCCTTGAAAAAGGCGAGACTGAATTTTCAAGCTGGAATGAAGTAAAAAAGAAACTTCGCAAACAGAGCAAATGAAATTTGAACTTCAGATTTCTGACGAGGCAGAAGAAGATATTATTGATGCTTTTCTCTGGTACGAGAAACAAAAATCTGGTCTTGGAATTCTATTTGAGGAGAATTTAGATCGGGCATTTCATCTTATTCTTTCTGACCCTTTCATATTTCAAATCCGTTATAAAAAAATTAGAATATTTTTCACCAATAAATTTCCATTTGGTATTCATTTTATAGTCACTGGAAATACGATCCAGGTAGTTGCTGTTTTCCATTGTG
>JBDTTM010000449.1:0-3458 GCA_039930605.1 Bacteroidota bacterium | reverse complement strand
ATTCCCTCACAATTTCAATATGCTTCCTGTGTGCAATGGTCAGGATAATTTTAACCGGACCCTTGGCACCCTGGCCGTCAATAATCGTGATACCAATGTTTTCCTTTTGAAGCGCATCAATCAGTTGCACAGATTCGCGGTTGGTAATGATGCGGATTACCTGGACTCCTAATGCCAGGCGGGATTCAATTTTTAAACCTACATACGTTCCCATTGAAAATCCTCCGGCGAAACTGATATAACACATCACATTATCGAGGTGCTGCATGATTTGTCGCATCGAAATCAGCCAGATCAACACTTCGAAGAAACCAAGTACCGGCACGATATGCCGGAGACCCTTTGAAATAAAAACATTGCGCAGCGTACCCAACGTTACATCGCACATCCGCGCACAGAAAATCAGCAGGGGCATAATAACCCACCTGAAAAGTTCGGAATCTAAAAAGGAATGATCAATACTCATCGATGCGAAGGTAAAAGTTGAAAGCTATAGAATTACATCCAGTAGAAATAAGAACTAAGACATGAGTGTTTGTACAAGTGCAGGTATACCACTTCCTGCCTTTGCTGAAATTACATTAAAGTCACCGGCAATGCCCACTGCTTTCGGATCAATATAATATTTTTGTGCATGTGGTGGCGCATATTGTGTAAGACCCGCTGCCGGATAAACCTGCAGAGAAGTTCCGATGACTAAAAAAATATCCGCTCCGGAAACAACCTCCGCTGCATGTTCCAGTTCGGGCACCATTTCTCCAAACCAAACAATGTGTGGACGAAGTTGTGAACCCTTTGCGCAGCGGTCTCCAGCCTTTATTTCCCATCCTTCCACATTGTAAATCAACCCGGGATCAATGCTGCTCCTGGATTTTAAAATTTCCCCATGTAAATGCAACACTTTTGTTGATCCTGCACGTTCATGAAGGTCGTCAATATTCTGGGTGATGACGTGCACATCAAACTTCTTTTCAAGAGACGCGAGCGCAAAATGTGCAGCATTTGGTTTGGATGCCAGAACCTGCTTTCTTCTCTCATTATAAAATTGCAGAACCAATTTATAATCTGCAGCCCACGCCTGAGGTGTAGCCACATCTTCTATCTTGTAATTCTCCCAGAGCCCGTCACTGTCACGAAAAGTTTTCAACCCGCTTTCTGCGCTGATGCCGGCGCCGGAGAGCACAACCACTTTTTTCATGGTGCAAAGTTGCAGGGAATAAGAGTTGTATCAGGAGATAAATTCAAAAATGTTTCAACGAAGATTTCAGCCAGGTTTCTTACTTTCCTGTGTAAAAAAACCGATCACTGAATAAACGATTGCGATGATGAGGCAATTGAATACCCAACTCATCAGTGAATCACTAACTGAATGAGACCTGCTGTCGATGTCTATAAAAAAATACACTGCAGTTGCCACAGCAATGCCTAAAATCAACCAGCCGGTGAAAGTGATGGGGATGAAAAAAAATCCATTTCTCTTAAATAGTTTCATGCTTAAAAATTAAATTACAACATAAAAATATAAAATCAAACGGCCGTTATTATGCAACGGAATTTTCCGGCTTTTTCTTTTTGAAAAAATAGAGTCCGGCAATCCCGGTAATGATCAGCAAAAGCGAAATCAATTGGGCTTGTGTAAATGAGATTTCACCAACATGGTACTTGGAATTTACCCGGATAGATTCTACAGCGAATCTTTCAACACCGTTCAAGAGCAGGTAAAGTGAAAAAAACTTTCCCGGAACAGTGAACTTTTTCCTGATGGACCAGAGCAAAAAGAAGAACAGGATACAAACAATGCTTTCATAAAGTGGAGTAGGGAAGACGGGTTGTTCCAGCATGTAACAATGCTTGCCGATACAATCCGGAATCGGAATCCCTTCACTGATTACATTGTGCGGGTAATTGTAACTCCAGAACCAATCAGGTAAAAAACTCATCAAGGAAGGTTTCGGAGATGTATTTACAATACCCCAATCTCCATCACCAGCAACCTGGCAACCGATTCTTCCGAAGCCGTATGCGAGCATCAAGCCGGCCGCCGTAGCATCCGACAAAACCATTGGTGCGATGCCATGTTTTTTGCCATACCAGATTGTTGCAATGGCCCCAACAATCAATCCGCCATACATGGTTAATCCACTGAAGGACAATAATGCATCAATCGGATCTTTCAGCAAATCTTCAGGATATTCCAGGTTGTGAAAAATTTTTGCGCCCAGCAATCCACTCACGGCAGCGACCATGGTGATGTTGCCCACAAGTTCATGCGGAGCAACCACTTCTTCCACCCATTCCGGTTTTTCTTTTTTAACTTTATTTTTCTCCCGGTATTTCCAATAGCCCATTGCAGCTGCCGCCAATATACCGCCGGGAATTGATCCCACCATAGAAAGTAATGCCTTTTGAGGATTGTCTACCAGCGAAGAATAGTTCATCCCAAAATAGATGAGCTTGTAACCCAACACGAAACCGATAATTACATTGAGCAGAATTTCCTGCCAGGTTGCTGGCGCCCCGGTTAAAACTTTCCTTGTGAAAGGGGAGATAAGTCCCAGTGTTTCTTTCCTCCGCAACTCAAGAGATAAAGTATATGCGGCCAGTAAAAATGAAATGGCGACAAAAAATCCGAATGACTGGATCGGTAGCGGAATATTAATTCCAAAAATATCTCTTAGTAAATCGGATATGGTAGGGTACACGCGGTGAATTTAGATTATTAAAGAGCATTTGGATCAGGCCGGTTCCAGGTTTTTCACCTTGCAGATTACTTCCTGGTCATCATCAATGTAATTCAATTCAACTTCCTCAACCTGCCTCACAAGAGAAGGATCATAAAATGTCTTCACCTTGATATAATTTTCTGTGAATCCGTGAAGCATTCCATTCTTGTTTTCTGTTTCAAACATCACTTTGTGAAATTGTCCCAAATGCTGCCTGTAAAAGTGTTGCAATTTTTTCTGGGATAGAATTCTGAGCATTTTATTCCTTCGCTTTCTTTCACTCACAGGGATAATATCATTCATACTGAAAGCTTCTGTATGTTCTCTCTCTGAATAAGTAAAAACATGTAGGTAGGAAACATCAAGATCAGTAATAAATTGGTAAGAGTCTGAAAAATCCTGGTCACTTTCTCCCGGAAAACCTACAATCACATCCACGCCAATCGAACAATGAGGCATAAGCGATTTTATTTTCATCACCCGGTTTTGATAAAGGTCGCGGAGATACCTCCTGCGCATCAGTTTTAAGATTTTATCAGAGCCGGATTGTAACGGAATATGAAAGTGCGGAACAAATTTGTTTGAGGCAGAAACAAATTCAATAATTTCATCCGTCAACAGGTTGGGCTCAATAGAAGAAATTCTAAACCGCTCAATACCGTCTACTTTATCCAGTTGTTTGATGAGAGACAAAAAATTCTCCCCCTTTTCAGTCCTGAAATCTCCGATGTTAAC
>JBDTTM010000448.1:0-3462 GCA_039930605.1 Bacteroidota bacterium | reverse complement strand
TTGCTTTCGCTTCTTCCATGTAAGTTCTTACGCCTCCATTGTGACATAGCGCAAATGTTTTTCCTCCTGCATCAATACTGAAGGGATGGGCGCCATTTTCAGTCATCTCCAGGCCTTTTGATGCAAGCCGGTTATGTGCGATAAAAATATTTGAACTTGCAGTCCGTGCAACTTGCTGGTAAGTTTCGTCCCATGCATTTTCTTTCGAACGCTTGTGTATTTCGACATTTCCGTTTTTTGAAAAAGCCATTCCGCAACCGTCGTGATGGCTGCCGCGGGTTTCAGGATCTGAAGGTTGCCTGCCATGCTCAGATAAATATTTCAGTGAGTACGGACACTTCAACATCTCATCGAGGATGCCTGTTGGTTCAACACTGATTTTTGCAATCATTCTACACATAGGGTACGAATCCCGACACATCGGGACGAAAGCCTGCGAATCTACGAATTACTAAATACGAAAGTTTACGAAGTATGAAAGAATACAGAATACAAATGGCTGCTACTTTAATATGTACAATTAAAGAGTGGCTGCGAATTTACAAATTACAAGAAGAAGTAAAAACCCCAGGCATCAGATACTTTATATCTCAATCACTTCATCACTTCATCACCTCATCACCTCATCACCTCTTCCTCTCATCACCCATCCTCCATCTTCAAATTCCGGTAATACCTCAATCGAAAAACAATATCTTCGCGGCGTATATATATGAGTGACATTATCCAACTCCTTCCTGATGCTGTAGCCAACCAGATTGCTGCAGGAGAAGTGATTCAACGACCGGCTTCTGCCGTAAAGGAACTACTTGAAAATGCTGTAGATGCCGGAAGTACACACATCCAGGTAATTATTAAAGATTCCGGTAAGACGCTTATCCAGGTTATTGACAACGGCTGCGGCATGAGTGATACCGATGCGAGGATGTGCTTTGAACGACATGCCACTTCCAAAATCCGCAAAGCAGAAGACCTCTTTAGTATAAGGACCATGGGATTCCGGGGCGAAGCGATGCCTTCCATTGCTGCCATCGCTCAGGTGGAAATGAAGACCCGCAAGCATGATGAAGAAACTGGTACCCGGCTGGTAATAGAAGGTGCAGAGGTAAAAGCGCAGGAAGCTATCAGCACTGCCGCAGGAACATCCATTTCTGTGAAGAATCTCTTTTACAATATTCCCGCAAGGAGAAATTTTCTCAAATCGAATCCTGTAGAAGCCAGGCATGTGATAGAAGAATTTGAAAGGGTTGCATTGGCGCAACCGCAGGTGGCCATGTCGCTGCACCAGAATGGCATGGAAGTTTTTCAACATCCTGTTTCAAATTTCAGGCAACGCATTGTGAATCTATATGGTGCTAATTACAATGAACGGCTGGTGCCTGTCCAGGAGGAAACATCTCTTCTAAACATTGTTGGTTTTGTTGGCAAGCCGCAGTTTGCACGCAAAACCAGGGGTGAACAATACCTATTCGTGAACAGGCGGTTTATCAAAGACGGCTACTTACATCATGCCATCACCGGTGCTTTTGCAGAATTACTTCCACGGGATTCATTTGCTTCTTATTGGTTGCACCTGGATATTGATCCTTCTAAAATTGATGTGAACATCCACCCTACAAAAACAGAAGTGAAGTTCGAAGACGAACGCTCCGTATATTCGATCGTGCGTGCATCTGTAAAGCGTGCTTTGGGACAATATAGTGTAACGCCTGCAATTGATTTCGAACAGGAACGTGCCTTCGATATTCCACATGCCATGCGAAAAGAAAGTCCGCGTGAACCTGTTGTCATGGTAGACACCGCTTATAATCCTTTCAGGGAAAAAAGTTCACCGGTTGAACAAAGACAACTCGGGAATATGTATGCAGGCGTACAGATGGATGTTCAGTCATTGGTAGAATCGCAGCCTGTCGAGACAGAACATTTATCGCTGAATGCCGGCTGGAATGAAGAACTGATTGCTGAGAGTGATGAATTTATTTTTCAGTTACAACAACGATATATTATTACCCGCCTCAAGACAGGACTTTTGTTCATCGACCAGCAAGCGGCACACGAACGGATTCTTTTTGAACGGTACCAGAAAATAATGGACAGCGGAAACGGTCCTTCTCAACAATCACTTTTTCCACAGGTGATCGAATTGAATGCTGCTGACTACGAAGTTTTGAAAGACATTGCACATGATATCCGCGGTCTCGGTTTTGATTTACAGGAATTCGGACAGAATGCTTTCGTCATTCATGGTACGCCGGCTGATGTTCCGGCAGGAGATGAAAAGCAAATGATTGAAAAGCTGCTTGAGCAGTTTAAAAACAATCAGTCCAGGTTAAATGTTGACAGGCGGGAAGGAATCGTGCGCGCGATGGCAAAGAACAGCAGTATCAAGAACGGGAAATTCTTAAACCCAAAAGAAATGAAGCAGCTCATCGACGAACTTTTTGCCTGTGAGAAACCATTCCTCAGCATTGATGGAAAATCAACAGCTGTAAAAATGGATACCGCGGAAATCAAAGAAATGTTTAGAAAATAATACGCTGCCCGGGTTTGCAAGCATTAGTGATCATTCCCGGACAAAACGAATCTCAAATCAGTAACACGTAGCCAGTAACCAGAAGCTAGCAACCAGCAGCCAGTTTTATGCACGATCAATACCGTCCCAGGCGTTTTAGTTTTCTTCCTGAAGTTGTAAAGAACCTGCTCATCATCAATGGAATTTTATTCCTTGCAGCTGTTGTATTGGAACAAAGGGGAATTGATCTGAACGACATACTCGGTCTGCACTATTTTGAATCTGAGAAATTTAGGTGGTGGCAGTTTTTTACTTACATGTTCATGCATGGGAGCATCGCGCACATCATTTCAAATATGCTTCCTCTTTGGATGTTTGGATCGACGCTTGAAAATACCTGGGGCGGAAAGAAATTTTTAAACTTTTATATTATTTGCGGACTGGGAGCTGCATTGACACATTCTGCCATCGTCTACATAGAAATGAAACCTGCTATTGACTACATGGATGCTTATATCGCCGTTCCGGATTATGAAAAGCTAAAGGATTTTACCCACAGCGTTGCTTTTACAAAATTTTCTTCCGCAGAATTGGCAGCGCATTATAATGACTTCAGTGAGAAATTCAACTTAAAAGTAAATGAAGATTTCCCTGCAGCAATTGCCCTCAGTGTGGATTATATGAAAATGTTCCGCGCTGACGTGTTGAATGCACCTGTTGTCGTTGGTGCATCCGGATCAGTGTTCGGACTGTTGCTTGCATTCGGAATGTTGTTCCCCAATAACCTGTTGTATCTATATTTTGCATTTCCGATAAAGGCAAAATATTTTGTAATCGGTTACGGGCTCTTCGAACTCTTTGGCGGCATTGCCAATGTTCCAGGTGATAATATCGCACACTTCGCTCACCTTGGAGGATTACTTTTTGGCTTCATCACAATCATGTACTGG
>JBDTTM010000447.1:0-3464 GCA_039930605.1 Bacteroidota bacterium | reverse complement strand
CAGATTTTTGTAGATGCAGCAGGAGACATGGAACTGATACCGAGAGTGGGAAATCAAACGATCCTCTTCGGTGACGAAAAACAAATGGAGGAAAAATTCAACAAGCTTTACACTTTTTACAAAAAGGGTTTGAGCAAAACGGGTTGGAACCAGTACAAGACAATCAATGTAACTTTTAAAGACCAGGTGGTCTGTTCAAAATAACAACATGGTAAATTCAACAGCAGGTTCAGGTATTGACATCGTAGTAGGACTGGATATCGGTACTACAAAAATTGCAACCATTGTAGGTCGCAAAAATGAGTTTGGAAAAATTGAGATCCTCGGTCTCGGAAAGGCGGAATCTCTTGGTGTTACACGTGGTGTCGTAACCAACATCGCAAACACCATTGAAGCTATTACGAAGTCGGTGAAAGAAGCATCAGAAAAATCCAATGTGGATATTGGCACCGTTTACGTAGGCATTGCAGGTCAACACATCAAGAGCCTCCAGAATCGAGGGATGCGGGTTCGCAAAAACATTGACGATGAAATTTCTCAAACGGATATCGATGCCATCGTTGAAGAAATGTACAAACTGGCCATGCTGCCGGGAGAAGAAATCATCCATGTGATCCCACAGGAATATATCGTGGATAACGAGCAGGGTATTAAAAACCCGATTGGCATGTCGGGAAACCGGCTGGAAGCAAATTGCCACATCATCACCGGTCAAATTACTGCGGCGAAAAATATTTATAAATGCGTACGCAGGGCCGAACTTGAAACTGCCGGTTTGTTTCTTGAGCCGTTGGCTTCTTCTTCAGCAGTGCTTACTGAAGAAGAAACAGAAGCAGGTGTAGTTTTAGTCGACATCGGTGGTGGTACTACAGACATTGCCATATTCCAGGATAAGGTAATCCGTCACACTGCCGTAATTCCCTATGGTGGAAATGTAATCACAGAAGATATCCGTTCAGGATGTTCCATCATCCGCAAACATGCAGAATTGCTGAAAACAAAATTCGGATCTGCCGTTGCGAGTGAAAACCAGGACAGTGAAATTGTTTCTATTCCGGGATTGCGCGGACATGCTCCGAGAGAAATTTCGGTGAAGAACCTCGCTCACATCATCCAGGCCCGCATGGAGGAGATCATTGAACTCGTTTATTATGAAATTAAAAATTCAGGTCTTGAAAATAAGCTTGCAGCAGGAATTGTTGTAACAGGAGGAGGCGCACAACTCCGTCATATTGTTCAGCTCATCGAATACGTAACAGGGATGGATGCACGTGTAGGTTATCCGAATGAACACCTTGCTTCTGACACCGATGAACTCAAAAGCCCGATGTATGCAACCGCAGTAGGTCTTGTGATGAAAGGATTTGAAGAAGCAGAACGCAAACGAGTTGCCGCTCCGGTTTTGATTGAAGACGACCACAAACCCAAGCAGCCGACCAAACCGTTTGGAAGCTTTTTCCAGAGCATTTTTGAGTGGCTTAAAACGGAAGAAGAGGACAAAGAACTCCGATAGTATTTTCTTACTGACAGCATATCTAAACTTAACTTAAACAAAACTCAATATGGAATTCGATTTATTAAAAGACAAAACCTCGATCATTAAAGTGATAGGTGTGGGTGGCGGGGGCAGCAATGCCGTGAACCACATGTACAGACAGGGGATTAAGGGCGTGGAATTTTTTGTGTGCAATACCGATGCACAAGCTTTGGAAGTGAGCCCTGTTCCTGCTAAAATTCAACTTGGACTGAGTCTCACAGAAGGACGCGGAGCCGGCTCAATGCCGGAAGTTGGCCGTAATGCAGCCATTGAAAATATCGATGAATTGAAAAAAATACTTGGCGAAAATACCAAGATGGTTTTCATCACTGCCGGCATGGGCGGTGGCACCGGAACGGGCGCTGCTCCAATCATTGCACAGGCGGCCAAAGAAATGGGAATCCTTACAGTCGGGATCGTTACTGTTCCTTTCCTGTTTGAAGGAAAAAAACGGAAACACCAGGCTGACCTTGGAATTGAGGAGCTGAAGAAAAATGTAGATACCTTACTTATCATCTGCAATGACAAGTTGCGTGAGATGTATGGAAATCTCAAACTGGGCGAAGCTTTTAATCACGCAGATGATATCCTGACGATTGCAGCGAAAGGCATTGCAGAAATTATCACTGTTACAGGTTATATCAACGTTGACTTTGAAGACGTGAAAACGGTAATGACAAACAGTGGCCGCGCCATCATGGGCTCAGCCGTTGCAAATGGCGACAACCGTGCGACTATTGCTGTGCAGCAGGCGCTGGCTTCCCCGTTACTGGATGACAGCAATATTATTGGTGCACGTTACATACTTATGAATATCGCATCAGGTAGCAACGAAGTTACGATGGATGAAATCGGCAACATAACGGATTACATCCAGGATGAAGCGGGTCTTACTGCAGACATCATCTGGGGAAATTGCCATGATGAATCTCTGGGTGACAAATTAAGTGTGACCATCATTGCTACAGGGTTTAAAACAAAGACTGAACAGGAAGTAGAAGCGGAACGCACCAAGAAAATTGTGCATGAACTAAATGGTGAAACCAGGAAAGAAGTGAAAGTTGCACCTGTTTCAAGAAATGAATTGAAGGAGCCAACGCTGGTAAATCAAAACGAACCGGTTTTGATAACTAAACAAAAGCAGGATGATTTGACTTTTGAATTTGAAATTGGCGGGGAGACTACAAAAGACAGCATCAGTACACCAATGCCTGAAAAAACGAATGAGCCGATGGCAAGGCAGGAAAAAACGGTTCATACATTAAATGAGCATGTCTCTGCTGACCCGATTGACGAACAACTTCGTAAATCACGAGAGCGCATTCAGAAGCTAAAGGCGTTGAACTACAGGATGGCAAACAATACGAATGTTTCTGACATGGAAAAAGTTCCGGCCTACCTCCGCAAGGAAGTGAAACTCGATAATATTCCGCACAGCAGTGAGCCGCATGTTTCGAGGTACACGCTCAGTGCAGAGGATGAAAAGAAACCGGAGTTGAGGCAGAACAATTCTTACCTGCACGACAACGTAGATTAAATCAACGTCGTACCCGGTTATAGCAAACGACCGGCAGGCGATTAAAAATACCGTTTCATGTTGAGTTTGCTTTTCTAATATGTCCCCGCTTGGTAAGCGGGGACCTTTTTTTGTGGACTGTTCTGTTATTAAAATAAATGTTTCCTGTAATTAAAACATCAGGTAATAAGGTCGGATCCTCTGCAAATAATATTTCTACTAAGGTTTGTACCCTGAAAATATATTTGAGATTGAACCTCCTGTTTGGGATTTGGTCATTTAATTTATGATTGGAGCACTTCATTATTGCCTGGCATTTAATCTGTGCAGTCGAATCATAAAGGAATAAGGTTGTAATCCTCTGCAAATAATATTTCTACTAAGGTTTGTACCCTGAAAATATATTTGAGA
>JBDTTM010000446.1:0-3501 GCA_039930605.1 Bacteroidota bacterium | reverse complement strand
GAATGAAACTTTTAACTTCTGACTTTTAACTATTAACTTCTAACTAATTCCAGGCCTTCCTAATATGAATCGTATAATTAATAATGTCACAGTTCTCGGTTCCGGCATCATGGGTTCACGCATCGCCTGTCATTTCGCCAATATCGGGGTGAATGTATTATTGCTCGACATCGTTCCGAAGGAATTAAATGAAGACGAAAAGAAAAAAGGATTAACTATGGATTCTCTGCAATTCAAAAACAGAATTGTGAATGATGCTTTGCAAAGTACGCTGAAAGCAAATCCATCTTCCATTTATAAAAAGTCTTTCGCTTCACGAATCAAGACAGGGAATTTTTCTGATAACATGAAAGATATTACAGCCAGTGACTGGATTATTGAAGTTGTAATTGAAAACCTGGACATCAAGAAAAAAGTATTCGGTGAGGTGGAGAAGTACAGGAAACCCGGGACATTGATTACAAGCAATACCAGCGGCATACCCATTCACCTGATGTCGGAGGGGAGAAGTGAAGATTTTCAAAAGCACTTTTGCGGAACGCATTTTTTTAATCCGCCACGATATTTAAGATTGCTGGAAATAATTCCGGGACCCAAAACAGATCCAGATGTTATCGAGTTTCTGTCAGAATATGGATCTAAGTTTCTGGGTAAAGAAACTGTTCCATGCAAAGACACACCTGCTTTCATTGCCAACAGGATCGGGGTTTACAGTATCCTCAATCTTTTTCACCTCGTGGAAAAAATGGGTTTGACTGTCGATGAAGTTGATAAACTTACAGGTCCGGTTCTTGGCAGACCTAAGTCAGCCACATTCAGAACATGCGATGTTGTTGGACTTGATACTCTTGTTAAAGTAGCTGGCGATGTTTACGCACGGTGCCCGGATGATGAAGCCCGTGATCTTTTTAAACTTCCGGAATACGTTCAAAAAATTGTTGACAACAAATGGCTGGGAGATAAGACCGGACAGGGTTTCTACAAAAAAGTAAAAGGAGCAGGAGGTAAGAGCGAGATTCTTTCTCTTGATCTGCAGACGCTTGAATACAAACCCAAGGGCAAGGTTAAATTTGCAACACTGGAGCAAACAAAAGCAATCGATAATCTCAGCGAGCGTATAAAGATTCTTGTGAATGGAAAAGACAAGGCAGGAGAATTTTACCGCGCATCTTTTTATCAGCTCTTTCAATATATCAGTAACCGCATTCCTGAAATTGCCGACCATGTTTATCTCGTGGATGATGCACTGTGTGCGGGATTCGGCTGGGAGATGGGACCTTTTGCAACATGGGATGCACTCGGTGTTGCTGATACCGTTAAACAGATGGAAACTGCGGGTCTAAAACCTGCCCAATGGATTTATGATTTCATTGCTTCGGGGAATAAAACATTTTTTTCCAGTGCAAATGGCGCCAGGAATTATTACAACATTTCCGCTAAGGAGCATAGACCACGGCCAGGTTCACGAAACCTGGTTTACCTGGATGCCTGCCGTGATAAAACAGTCTGGAAGAACTCCGGCTGCAGCCTGATCGACATTGGCGATGGTGTATTGAATCTGGAGTTCCGTACCAAAATGAATACAATAGGTGGGGAAATCGTTGAAGGCATCAACAAGGCTATCGAAACAGCAGAAAAAGATTTTCGAGGATTGGTTATCGGGAATGAAGCGCAAAATTTTTCTGCCGGTGCCAACCTGGGGATGATATTCCTGATGGCTACTGAACAGGAATGGGATGAGATTGATATGGCGATCCGTGTCTTTCAGAATATGAATATGCGGGTGCGGTATTCTTCAATTCCTGTTGTGGTTGCACCGCGTGGATTGTCACTGGGTGGTGGGTGCGAGATGTCTTTGCATGCTGATAAAATTGTCGCAGCAGCAGAAACCTATATTGGAATGGTGGAGTTCGGAGTAGGATTGATCCCTGGTGGTGGAGGTAGTAAAGAATTTGCACTTCGGGCAAGTGATTCTTTCTCCCCGAATAACATTGACGAACAGGTGTTACGGGAATATTTTCTAACCATTGGAATGGCAAAAGTATCTACATCAGCACATGAAGCATTTGACTTAAAAATCTTACGCTCAGGACATGACGAGGTAGTAATGAATCTTTCGCGTCAACTGAGTGAAGCAAAGCGGGCAGTGATTGAAATGTCGGACGCCGGGTACGTAAAACAGGTTGAAAGACGCGACATCAAGGTGCTTGGTAAAAGTGCCCTCGGAATGATCTATGCGGGGGCCTCAATCATGAAATCGGGCCATTATATCTCAGAACATGACCAATTAATTTCAGAAAAACTTGCTTTTGTAATGTGCGGAGGTGATTTATCAGCCCCAACTTTGGTAAGTGAGAAATATTTATTAGAATTGGAGCGCGAAGCTTTCTTATCTTTGTGCGGAGAGCGTAAAACTTTGGAGCGAATTCAGAGTATACTCACCACGGGGAAACCGCTTCGCAATTAAACTTATTCACCTATGACTCGGATCACAAAATTCAGGGCAGTTATTCTGTTGATTTTTCTTTTCGTCACGCCTGCAATGCTATTCGCCCAAAGTGAAGTGAAGCCAAAGTATGCGTCTGGAAAGGATAAAAAACATCGGAACAAAACTGATGAACTGGGCCGTAAGCAAGGCACGTGGGTCATCTTTAATTCTTTCGGAGATAAAATTGCAGAAACAGATTGGGTGAATGACAAAAAGGAAGGCATGGAGAAAAAATATTATTCCTTCGGGAAAGTCAAAGAAGAACAGGAGTATCTCGGTGGAATAAAAGATGGAGCTTATAACAGGTACTTTTTCTCCGGACAAGTGGCTTCAGAGGGTTCCTATTTGAATGGTAAAAGAGACGGCAAATGGACCAAATATTTTGAAGATGGAAGTATCCGCCAGGATGGAAGTTTCAAGGGCGGAAAAAAAGATGGTGTTTGGAAGACTTATAATCGCAAAGGTTCTGTGATCAACGAAGGTACCTTTAAAGAGGGTGATGATGTAGCCACAATTGCTGCAGAACAGAAAAAGAAAGACGATGCGAAAAAGGCCGCCGATACTAAGAAAGGCAAAGATGGAAAGGATGTCAAAGAGGATAAGAATGCACCTGCTCCTTCACCTGGCGACAAAGGCAAAGGTCCTGCAGTACCTGCCAATCCGCCCCTTTACAGTCCCGGAACTCCGGCTGACACTACCAAGAAATAATTTTTTCGAAATATTTTTTTGATTCCCTGAAGTGATTTATTGTCAAATCGCCGATAATTTTTTCAAGGAATAATTTTTCCTGTTATGCTAAAATGCATGTACTTATTGCAGGTAAATAACCTTACGAAAATTTTACTATTCCTTTCATTGATCCTTTTTATGAATGGATCTGTAATCCTTGCGCAGTCTGCAACGTGCGACTGTGATGGTTCCAAACCCGATACTGTATTCCGTCTTTCAAATAATAAATCCTTTCTCCTGTGCGGTGGCCACAAAGGGGTCTTGAGTCTGAATGGTAATTTGAC
>JBDTTM010000445.1:0-3505 GCA_039930605.1 Bacteroidota bacterium | reverse complement strand
CTACTCCGTTTGAGATCACAATGGTTACCGGCCCCATGTCTTTGGTAACCTCACCGTAAAAAACCTTTTCATATTTCTTTTTCTTCTGGGCGAATGCAGTTGCTGCGATCATCACAACAAGGGAAAGTGCGAGAATTTTTTTCATAGATGGTATTTGATTGGTGCGCAAAAGTAGATATTTTGTGTTTAAAATAGCAGAATTGCCAACAGGACACCAGGTCACAAAGATTTATAGATTTTCTTCGTGTCCTTGTGCCTTGGTGGCAAAATCTTCTTAGCGGTTGACTTGTATTAATATCTTTCTTACCTTCGGAAAGCAGATTTTTTGCATACAAAAATTATCAAGGCATCTTCAAAAATCGCTTTGACGTGGAATGCGGATTTTTTGAGCGCACGAGTTTTATTACTCAACGCAGTTGGCGGGTTAAAATTCGCATGACAAAGGAAAGGTGGTTTTTTCGGGTGCTCCATCAGTCAAACTCTAAACTCTATTACTATGAAAGTTTACGATGACAAACACATTAAAAATGTGGTGCTGGTAGGGGCGAGCAAGTCCGGCAAGACAACGCTCGCAGAAGCCATGTTGTTCGAAGCCGGACTTATCAATCGCAGAGGAACAGTTGAAGAAAAAAGTACTGTTTCTGATTACCACGAAATTGAACACGACCGCGGCAATTCCGTTTATGCAACAAGCATGCACACGGAATGGCGTGACTACAAAATTAATATCATTGACACACCCGGACTTGACGATTTTATCGGCGAGTTGATTTCTTCGCTTCGCGTAGCTGATACAGCAGTAATGCTTTTGAATGGGGAAAATGGTGTGGAGGTTGGAACAGAGTTAATATGGAATTACGTTGAGAAATTTCAAAAGCCGATTATATTCGCTGTCAACCATGTGGATCATAGCAAAAGTGATTTCGACAATACCGTTGATCAGGCACGCAACCGTTTTGGAAAAGCGATTACACTCATGCAATATCCCGTCAACCAGGGCGATGGTTTTGATTCCATCATCGACCTGCTGAAGATGACGATGTATAAATTTCCTGCGACTGGAGGCAAGCCACAGAAGCTGCCGATCCCTGCTGATGAAAAAGCAAAAGCAGAAATGCTGCACAATGCACTCGTTGAAAAAGCAGCAGAGAATGATGAGAAGCTGATGGAAAAGTTTTTCGAGAAAGGATCTCTTGATGAAGATGAATTGCGCGAAGGATTGAAAATGGGAATGCTGCACCATGATGTGTATCCTATATTCTGTCTCTCTGCGAAAAAAGATATGGGCAGCGGACGACTGATGGGATTCATTGACAATGTTGCGCCCAGTGCAACGGATCTATTCCCTGAAAAACTTGTCGATGGATCCGAATTGAAATGCGATCCAAAAGGTCCGGCAGTATTGTTTGTTTTCAAGACGCTGATCGAACCACACCTTGGCAGACTCACTTTCTTCAAGGTGATGAGCGGAGAAGTTACAACAGGTATGGATCTCGTCAACACAAAAACGGGACATACAGAACGGCTCAACCAGCTGTTCATCATGGATGGAAAGAACAGGAACCCGATTACAAAACTGACTGCGGGTGACATTGGCGCAACCTTAAAATTAAAAGACACACAAACCAATCATACATTGTGTGCAGTCGGAAAAGAATTAGAACTCGAGCCGATTCACTTTCCTGATTCGCGTTTGCGCACAGCCATTATCGCAAAGAACAAAGCGGACGATGAAAAGCTTGGATTCGTACTCAGTGAAATTCACCAGGAGGATCCTACGCTCACCTATGAGTTTGCACGCGAACTGAAGCAGCTCATCATCGGTTGCCAGGGCGAGTTGCACATGGCCATCACAAAATGGCGCCTGGAAAAAACATATCACCTGGAAATAGAATTTGAGAAGCCGCGCATTCCATACCGCGAAACAATTCAGAAACCTTCGCAGGCAAGTTACAAGCACAAAAAACAAAGTGGAGGTTCGGGACAGTTTGGAGAAGTGTATATGAAGATTGAACCGTATCATGAAGGCATGCCGGAACCTGCAGGTGTAAGCGTGCGCAACAAAGAAGTATTCGATCTGCAATGGGGCGGTAAACTCGTTTTCTATAATTGCATCGTTGGCGGCGTCATTGATGCGCGATTTATTCCATCCATTCAAAAAGGCGTGATGGAAAAAATGCATGAAGGTCCGATCACCGGTTCTTTCGTGCGCGATGTACGCGTAATCGTTTATGACGGAAAGATGCATGCCGTTGACAGCAACGATATCAGCTTCAAAATTGCCGGCATGATGGCTTTCAAAGAAGCATTCCAGTTAGCCGATCCGAAAATTCTCGAACCTATTTATGAAATAGAAGTCAACGTTCCGGAAGAACTGCTGGGCGATGTGGTCACCGATCTGCAAGGCAGGCGCAGCATCATCGTGGGCATGGACAGCAAAGCAGGTTACCAGGTGATCAAAGCACGTACACCGCTTGCTGAGCTCGACCGATACTCTACTTCACTCCGTTCCATCACACAGGGCCGTGGAAATTACACAGGCAAATTTGCTGAGTATGCTCCTGTGCCGGGCGACATACAAAAAAAACTTGCGGAAGGATATAAGCAGACGGAGAATCATTGAGGAAACCGTTATTTGTTAATCGTTAACTGTTATTCGGAATCTTTTCGCGCCCAGTCATTGCGAAGGCGAAACAAAACTATCACCGGAAAATTAATAATCATAAAATAAATAATGAGCACGGCTTATTGATCAGGGAATTTTTTTTCTTAACCTTGGTAGAAAAACATTCAAAAACATTTTGACCTTATTGCCTTATCCAAGAAAAATAAGGTAAAAAAGGGTTTTTCCTTCCATGATTATATTTTCTACGAAGGTTGAAATGCCCGCTGATTTCTAAAACCCAATTTCTATATCCCTGAAGAGGTTTGGATATTTGCATAAATATCACAATTGCCATATCATTTTAGGAGGTGAAGCTTTTTTCCTGACCATCGTCAATAAAAAAATTGTTTCCTCAATTGCGGTCACGCTATGTTTTATGCTTGCCTGCAGGGTAAGCAACTGATCTTTATGAAGCAGCGTTGCTCCCCATCACCTCTCCTAATTATATTTCAACAGTAACTGCTTTATCGCCAACTCCCAAATTTCCTAATTGTTTAAGCACTGCATCCATCATAGGCGGAGGACCGCACACATAAAATTGTTGATGAAAATTTGAAATAATGCTTTTTAGAAAATCTTCATTGACCCTCCCCTGATGATAACCCTCTACTTTTTCATCGGATAAAATATTTATGAAAGCATCACCTAGTAAATCCTTAAATTCTTTTTTAAGAATAATATCAGCCTTTGTTTTATTGGCAAACACAAGAAGATTTTTTCCTATTTCATTTTTTGATTGCAGATGCCTGAAAATAGAAATGAAGGGCGTAACGCCTGCACCCCCTGCAATGAACACACCCTCTCCTTTGTAAGTAATAGCACCAAACACGTCATGTAAAA
>JBDTTM010000444.1:0-3508 GCA_039930605.1 Bacteroidota bacterium | reverse complement strand
AGTTCTGATTCATTTGTTATTGACATAATTTTCAATTTCTTTCGTAAAGGATTTGTTGAGTTTGTTTCCTGCCTGACTTCGCACAGATTGTGGAATTTCGAAACAGGCCATTATAATTTCAAACGCCCGGGTTGATCTAAATGTTTGATAAAAGTGCAAAGAGAAAAGGAAGCAATTCGATTAGGAGCATGAGAACCAGGTCTACTCGTAGGCAGAATGACTACCTTAACAAACTGTCGGGAAAAGGATTTCCGCCATTGATTATGGCGATTAGGTATTTCTGCATGTGGGGATTTTATAACGCCCAGCCAGGAACGGCAGCCTGGTTTTGTTTAAAAGTTGAAAGTAACATTTTATTGCCTGGCTTTGTTCGTCCAGCCGAAGCCGCTGCTGATAGCGGTTTACAGCTGATTATTCCTACGTCTAGCCCGGTTTGCAGCAATACTTTTGGAATCGGCTGCCATGCATTTTTCACAAAGCGATTTAGGTTGTTCGCAGTTTTGTAATGAAATGGTAAAGGTCGTTGTCTGAAGTAATAAGAAAGTGTGAAAGATATATTTTGATTTATTTAAGCGTATATATTTTGTGTAATGATAAGAATGAGAAAAACAATCCTATAAGCATCATTAATGAACGAACCCAATTCATTGTATTCCATTCGGCCCAAACTTTTTTAAGGGTTTCTACATCTGTTAGTTGAGTTGTTTTAAACATGATTTCATTTCTCGGATAGAAATAAGCAAATGTAAATACATCGCTTAACACATACAGGCCAAATGCAATTCCTAAACACCATCTTATGGAAGGGGAGGCTTTCCAAAACAGAATAAGAACCACCAGCCCCACGAATTGATTGACAGGAGAAAATATTCTGTAAAAGTTGCCGGGGTTTACAGCCTTGAAATATTCTCTGGCCGTTGAGATAGAGTTCGGAATGTCACTGCCCCATGATTTTGCGTCAATGAGAGAGTTGTAAACGTTGGCTAACAATAGTCCGCTTGCGATACAGATAGATAAGAAGAGAAGTGTGTTTTTCATTATTTTATTTCTGATTGCAAACATGATGAGTTGCTAATTCAAAAAATTGTATTTAACGGACGTTTTCAAAAATGTGTCCCTGAACAAAACTTTTTCTTTGTCGATACTCGTTGGGATTAATTTGTGCAAAGGATTTAAACGATTTTGTAAAATGCGATTGGTCAGCAAAATTGCTTTGATATGCAATTTCTGTAAGGGTAAGTTTGGTGTGATGAATCAAATGGACAGCATGAAGATATTTTTTGTAGAGGAGAACATTTTCTGTATTCATGGCTGTGAGTTCATAAAGTTTTCTTGACAAATGTCTTGGTGAATAGCCAATTATTTTCGAAAGCTCTGTTACTGACAAAGCGGGCTGATTATTATTTTCTAAAAATGAACTCAACAATTGTTCTTGTGGATGGACCTGAATAAAAGTTTTTTCTATCCATTTACAAATAACTGCAACCCGCTGGTTAAATGATTTCTGCTCGGCGAGTTGATGCCAAAGAGAATTGAATGATGAGTTAATGAGTGTTAAATCAATTGTTAGATTTGCAAACTCGCATGCAGGCACATCAAAGAGACTCTTTATTGCAATCGGATGAAACTGTACTGAAAAAAAAATTTGACGTTTGGGAAGTTGTAGTTGAATAGGGCAGGTATTAAATCCGTTTATAAAGCATTTTGGAAGATGAATAAATTTGTTGTGAAGTTCGACTTGAATGGCTGCACTTTCACTAAAATCAAAAATGATTTCTACTACTCCTTTGGGTATGATGGTTTCATTTTGAAAAAGTGTTATACCCTCAATCTGCCAAATGGAACGAATTACATTTTTCAAATAGGCAGTTTGCGGTATGTAAATTTCTTTGTTCAATAGTTCGTGTCAGTTAAGTAGGTGTTGTCCTCAGGAGGTTGCCGATATCGACCCGGCCAACTCGCCGGCAGAATGACTACTGAAGAGTTGTGTCCGTGAGTTGATTTTCAAAGTTACGGATTTCATTGTCAATTCGAAAAACTCTGCTGGTGAGTATATGACGTTTTCGCATGTTCTTAGCCCTTACGAATATCTATTGAAATTGTTCTTATCTTTCATGAAATTAAATTTTTTGTGTATCGAGTATTACATGTTCTATTTGTTTTGTTTTCGTGGCATGCTGTCATAGCCCAAAATCTAAATGATAACTGCGAGAATGCCACTGATGTAACTCAGGAGGTATTTCATTATTTACCATTTCCTGAAAGTTGTAACTCCATCATTGGAACATTACATGCTCAACATGGTTTGGTTTTAGACAGCATTGATAGTCCGTCTGTCGATGATCCAGTTTACAGGAGCCAGGGATGCATTGGGTATAAGCCGGAGACCACTGATAGTTATCCTGACCTTTGGTATAAATCCACTTTTCATGATGGGACCTATCTCTTTGCTCAAAGTTTTTTCTTGTGGGCTGGGGATACTGTTCAGGTTGCGATATATTATGGTCAATGTGGGAATCTTTTTCAAAGTCAATGTTTCACCCTTACATATCTTGATTCATTGTATTGGCAGGGGGCATGGATTGAATATTATCCACATGATGTTGGGGATGATATATATATTCAACTCAAAGTACCACCCCGGTATCATGATGTAGTAGAGATATGTTTTTCGGATGATTATTGGATTCCTGGAAGTGGGTTGATGTATTATTTCAATTACAATACACCTGCTGATACCTTGGGCACAACAAGTCTAATTTCAATAGATCGACATTCTCCAATTACGATATTTCCAAATCCTGCAAATTCCATAATCAATATCCGATCGGATGAAGAAATAGTAGCTTATTCGGTCAATGACAATCAGGGAAAAATATGGCTCAAATCCAATAATAAAAATAATCTTGAAACTATTTCAGTATCTGATTTACCCCCAGGCATGTATACAATTACTGTTAGAACGGCAATAGGTTTAGGTGTAAGTAAATTTATTAAGGTATAACCAATATCCGACTAACGTCCGGGCTTCCCGTCGGTAGGATGAGTGACGGCGATGCGCGCCTGTACGCTTGCTTTCAAAAATAAGAATTTCAAAGATTTCAGCATTCTCATTTTATTACAATTATCTTTTTAGTACAGACATTCAAGGCATTAAAACCTGTATATAATTTCAGAATATAGACGCCTTTCTCATGAATAGCCAATTGTTCATTGTCTATTATTCCTTTCGCTATTAATTCACCGACTAGAGAGTATAGTTCATAACTAATATTCTTTTTATCAGCACTGGTTATATTAACCACTCCTGAAGAAGGGTTGGGGTAGATCGATAATTCAGATGAATTCGAAGAAGTTGAAATAGTCCCGGTTGTTGTTGAATTGATGCCCATACCATCGATCCAGCTGTATGACTTACCGACGCATGGCCCATCAACGATATTGCCACTGGCCCCTCCATAAATGAAGATTCCCAGTTTATCAATATTCTTGCCGTTTAGTGGGATAT
>JBDTTM010000443.1:0-3527 GCA_039930605.1 Bacteroidota bacterium | reverse complement strand
TCAGTCGTTGTTGCACCGCTATCCATTGTGCTTCCCTCCTGGCCGTTCATAGAATCCTTGCTCATTGCGACTTTCCACTTACCATCGATTTTTACCAGGTTCAGGGTTTGTTCGCCTTCATCTCCGGTTGAAGAATAAACAACAGTTGCTTTATCGCCATTAATCTTCTCGTCTTTGATTTCAAAACTCACATCTTTCTTTGCAGAATCAGGCATCATCTTCGCAAAACCACTCATCATGTCGAGTAGTTTACCGGTGTCCTCACTGCCGTACTTCTTGGCAGTTTCATAATCCATTTTATTGAGTGCTTTGAGGAAATTCTCTGCTACAGATTTTGGTGTATCGCCACCTCCGCATGAAATCATGAAAATTACAAGGGAAGCAAGAGAGATTTGTTTTAGGTAGGTCTTCATAATTGTTGTGCGTGATGCTGAATGCTAATATTGATAACTGTAAATTGGTTGGCAATGTGAGTTGCAGTATAAATCGTCACAGGCGATGTACTGTTTGCCTGTGAAGGTCGACAAAGATATGTAATTCTGTTTTCCAAGCGCACGTTCAAAAACTTTATATACGAATTCTGTACAGTACATTTTATCATCTGTTGCCAGGTCAAACTTAGGATCAAATTCCAACCTGGTTTGGAAATATGTTGAGACGAGCGACATCACAGCATGTATCTGCTTTTCATTTAAGTCTGTTCTGTAAATACCGAATGCATGCACATCTTTTGGTTCACAAAAAACGGATAATGGATCCTTTCGAAGTTTATTGGAAAGATTTTCTTCTCCGCCGATTGCATGGTAAACGAAAACCTTCCCATTTTCAATTGAAACAATTCCCGAATGGGAATATTTTTTTTCGCGTTGTCCGAGACTCATCAATGCATTGCTTATAAAACCCCTGCCATGACGGAAGATAAGGTCACCGGTTTTGAGTAGGGAGATGCCTGGATTGGCTTTCGACCAACGCTGGAGATTTTCATTTGCTGAAAGAGAGAGGTGAGCACTTTCGAAATAATTTCTTGCAGAGTACGCTGCAACCCCGATTCCCAAAACAATAAAGAAGATCAAATACTTTTTCAATTGACTATTGCCTGCTACCGACAGGGAGACTTCACAAATTTTCGGGTTGCAATATATTTTTCAGTTTGCAATTTAATGAAATAAATTCCTTGAGATAAACCTTCGACATCAATAGTTGCAGATTTAATCCCTGCGTCAAAATGTTCACTCATCAATTTTTTTCCAAGTATATCACAAACCTCAATGGATTTTATTGCATACTGCTTACTGCCTACTGTCAACTTGTTTCTTGCCGGATTCGGATAAATATTAAATTCCGCAATTGCATTGTCTGCAGTTGAGACATTTAACGTTAGCGTTGCAGCTACCGTATTTGTCGCCACTGGTGCATTGAAATCAAAATATATATAAGCAGTATTTGAAATGGTTGTGTTCGCCGGAAGATTTTCTTTTCTCCGCACTTTATATTGAACATAGCCCTGGCTGCCCGCTTCATCAGTTGTGCTGTCAACCAAATTAATACCCGGGTAATTGAAGCGGAGAATGTTACCGGGAAGTAATTGTGTAATTACATCATGACTTGAAGAAAGCCAGGCGAATGTTGTTGGGTCCAGGTTCTGATCCATTGTATCCAGCACGTAGATATCTTCTGCAGGTGCATTGCCGGTGTTCTGAAAAAAGATGGTAAAAGTAAACCACTGCTGCGAAGTATCAACCAATCCTGATGGCGACATGTATTTCTCATTCGGATCTACTGCGTTGCGGATTGGAAAACATTCACTTAGCGAATTGTTAGATGGAATATTATCTCCTCCCGTAGGGGAAACATTCAATTCGACACATACGCTGTCATTTATTGTTGCATTTGGCGAAATTCCCACAATGATATTAAAATCATGCTGAGGATCAACCAAAGAAAAATTACTAATGTTCCATATTATAGTATCCCCGTTTATCGAAGTTGGTGTTAATGCGCCGACTGCTGGAGAAATGTATGATACTAATCCAGAAAGAATTGCTTCAACAGAACCAGCGATAGAATTACCACAAAGGATTCCCAAATATGACAATTCCTCTCCTGTATTAAGATAAAGTGTTCGCGAATGTCCGATAGAGAAAATACCTGCTGGAGAAATACTTCTTGCCGTCAAATCATAACCAGAATTACAATCTACTCCAAAATCAATATCTGTATCAATTGAATCAATAGCGGTAAGAATTGAAGTTTCCAAGAACGAAACGGGACAAACGACATGGTATCGAGCATTAATAGTATCAACCATCACCTGATAATTTCCATAACCCGTTTGAAAAGAATAGCGACCATAATTATCTGTATACATTTTTTGCAGCATGGTTCCCCCTGAATCAAGAACTACCGGAATGTTTTTCAAACTTATTTCAGTTGTGTCTTGGGCGCAACTAGAATCTGGATCAAAGAAAATTTTTCCTGAGATACTCCAAAATAGCGGGCAAGTTCCAAAAGGATTACAAAGAGGTAAAGCCGAAATTGTCGGGTTTGCATTATGAATTATACCAATATTTGGCAAGCAGGCGATGAGAGTACCTGACCAATTAAAAAGTCCTATTTCCTTTATGCGTGGCATACATGAGATAGGGTTGTCCCAGATTAGCAAACTAGACATGTAATTCGGCAATTCAGGAAGATAATCAAGTTGGTTGTTGTTGCAATCGAGATCTGTGAGTAGCTGTGGTAAAACGGGTAATGAAGAAAGTTGATTAAAAGAACATTCAAGAAAAGTTAGTGCATTGGGCAGAGTTGGTAAGATAGTAAATAGATTATGGTCACAATAAATAGTTTGCAATGTCAATGGCAAATCTGGTAAATATGAAAGGCTACAACGTGAACAATGAATATTGTTTATCCATGTATTTACTAGTTGTGGCATTGAATCAAGATGGTTATCACTACAATTAATATACGCAAGCCTACTAGGCAAACTAGGTAAGGAGATTAAAGCATTGCTATTGCACTCAAATAACTTTAGATTGCTCGGTAAGGCAGGTAAACTTGTTAGGAAATTTTGAGAGCAAAAAAGAACTGAAACAGAATCCGGAATTCTAGGAAGATAACTAATGAAATTATATTCACATACAAGAGTATCCAGATTGTCAAAATATTCAATTCCTGTAATATCATAAATACCTCTGTTAGCACAGTCAATCCTTCTTGTGGTCACCACCGCCGTACAAGTCGTGTCCAGCGAATCCCCTTGCATACAAGCCGCATATCCATTGTTCATTAAAAAATTTCTGAAGTTTGTGTCAGGGATCAATGCGAATTGAGCCTGCGAAAACGAAAATATGAAGACAAAAAGCAGGAAGGAGTATAATCTTTTCATGGGCAAGAGGTTTGCCAACAAAGATAATTTTATTTCGATACCACCAAAGTCATTTTTTGGCGAAAATTATCAAACGCAAAATTGACTGGAGTTTCCTTAAAATTTTAAGTTGGGAACAAATTTAGTTGGAAATCATCGT
>JBDTTM010000442.1:0-3532 GCA_039930605.1 Bacteroidota bacterium | reverse complement strand
TAGTTGAAGAAGTGAAAACACATTTTCAGCAGATGGTTTTTGATACGATTATTCAACGCAATACAAAGCTTGGTGAAGCGCCAAGTTTCGGACAAACAATCATCATGCATGATGCAAGCAGTCGCGGTTCTACAAATTACCTGAATCTTGCGAGAGAAATTCTCCAGAAGAATGATCTTACCAAGATGAAGAGCGCGGATAAACTTATTCCCGTAACTGATGAGCACTAAACGGAACGCATTGGGTAAAGGACTTAGTGCACTTCTCGACAATGCTGAAACTGACATCACAACCAGAAATGACGGTACCGGACAGGTAGCTGCAGGTAGCGTTTCAGCCATTCCTGTCAGCCAGATTGAGACCAATCCTTTTCAACCAAGGACTGATTTCGATCAAAGCGCTTTACAGGAACTTGCGTCCTCGATCAAGGAGCAAGGCATCATTCAGCCCATCACAGTCCGTAAACTTGGATACGATAAATACCAGATCATTTCCGGAGAAAGAAGATTCCGTGCTTCGAAACTGGCGGGACTGGAAGCCATTCCGGCATACATCAGGGTTGCCAATGACCAAAGTATGCTCGAGATGGCATTGGTGGAAAACCTGCAGCGAAATGACCTGAATGCTGTTGAAATAGGTGTCAGCTTTAAAAGACTTATAGACGAATGTAGCCTCACGCAGGAAGAATTAAGTGAGAAAATAGGAATGAACAGGAGTACGGTTACAAATTATATCCGCCTGTTAAAATTACCGCCGGAAATTCAACTGGCGATTCGCGACAATACCATTTCCATGGGGCATGCACGTGCAATCCTTGGAATAACAGATGTAACCAAACAGTTGCTTATATTTAAACTAACCCTTGAAAAAAACCTGAGTGTTCGGGAAGTTGAAGACCTGGCAAGGGAAACGGGTAATAAGTCAACACAAAAATCAAAGGTTGCTGCAGGTAATAGCAAGCTAGGGTTTGAATATGAGAAAATCCAGAATGTGCTGAGCAGCCATTTCGGAACAAAAATTCACCTCAAGCGGAATGCAAAAGGTGATGGCAGTATCGTGATCCCGTTTGAAAATGATACTGACCTAAATAGAATTCTTGAATTGCTCAACTATTGACCTCACAATGAAGAAGTAATAATGATTAATGAAAGTAAAAATTCTTATTTCTTTTGGATTTCTTATTTTCTATTATGCGGTCAGCGCAATTGCTCAGGACAGTCTGAAAGTCAGATCAGATACCACCCGACTTCCTGTTGATTCTAATTATATTAAGCATAGGGCAAACAAAGCAGCTCTTTTTTCTGCAATCATTCCAGGGGCCGGACAGATTTATAACAGGAAATACTGGAAACCACCGATTTTATATGCAGGTTTTATTGCACTTGGATATTCTATTGCTTTTAATAACAAAAATTATCAAATCTTTAAAAAGGCTTATCAGTATCGCATAGATACACTTACAACAACTGTAGATCAGTATGTGGCTATTTATCCTGATCCCAATGCGTTGCTTGCAAGGAAGGATTATTACAGGCGCACCCGAGACCTGATGTGGATTATCTCCTCCGGAGTTTACATCCTGAATATTATAGATGCCTACGTGGACGCACAACTCTCTGATTTTGACATCAGCGATGACCTTACAATGAATGCGCAGCCGGGAATCCAGTTTGCCATTGACAAAAGTCCTGTCCCCTCCCTTGCACTTACTTTTCGCCTGAAGTAAATTTTATTATGTTCAATGTACGTGGCCATGTGCTATTTCTTCCGGAGATGCCTGGCGTACAGAAACGATCTCGCCTTCAAAATGCAGCGCTTGTCCAGCCAAAGGATGATTGAAATCCATGGTCACTGTTTCATTATCAAACGACACAATCCTTCCGTTCATACTATTCCCTTCGTTGTCGCGCATAGGCACCACATTCCCCACCTTTAAAATTTCCATGTCAATCACACCATCGTGTTTAAAAATATCAACCGGCAACGGAACAATTGCAGCCTGATCCAACTCCCCATAAGCATTTGCAGGTGTCAGTTTAAAATCAAATTTATCTCCGGCCTGGAGTCCAATCAGGTTGTTTTCAAAACCCTGGATCAAACCTCCTGCCCCACTCAAAAAGCGGAATGGATTTTCAGGATCAGTGGATTCTATGTGTTGCATCGGTTCATCCGGCAAACCTGCATTGAGGCGGTAGTTAAGAGAAACTACGGAGTGATTTTCAATCTTCATTTCATTTATTTTTTTAAAAAGAGCGCGAAGATAATATTGTGATTGGAATTATGATACTTCTCAATGGATCCCGTATTTGTGGCCTTTTTTTGTCGCGCAAGCCCGATAGCTATCGGGATGCAAAGAGCGCAAACACAAATGTTCGCAGAGAGAAAATACAGGGAAGACATTTAAACATCCTGCCTATACAAATTTATAGCATTTAACCTTTGCGAACTTTGCGGCTCAGCGAGACATTTTTTTTACCATCCCGCTTCATACCAATTCTTAACTTTGCGCTAATTGATGAAGACTACTTCCCCTGAAATTAGAAACAAAAAAGCATCTTTCGAATATACTTTTCTGCAGACTTACTATGCAGGAATTATGCTTACAGGCACAGAAATTAAATCTATCAGGGAAGGGAAAGCCAACTTTACAGATTCCTTTTGTGTGTTCATGAATGAAGAACTTTTTCTGAAAAACATGCATATCAGTGAATACAAAGAAGGGTCCTACAATAACCATGAACCAAAGCGAGTGCGCAAACTGCTTCTCAACAAAGAGGAAATGCGTAAAATGCAAAGCAAGCTCAGGGAAAAAGGAACCACGATCGTTCCTCTAAAACTTTTCTTTAATGAGAGGAGCATTGCCAAAATCGAAATTGCAATAGCCAGGGGTAAAAAGCTTTTTGACAAACGGGAAAGTATAAAAGAGAAGGACTTGAAACGGCAACTTTCGAGGAATGAATAATTGAATTGACAACCAGAACAACAGAGAGTTGTTCAATACACCATAGAGTCACGGAGGTCCACTTAGAAATCCCATAAAATCTCTGTGGCTCTCTCTCTGTGGTAAATGGCTGTTAATTAATTCGAAATACATCAAGAACCACATTGAGTTGATAAATACACCACGGAGTCACGGTTGTTCACAGACAAATCCAATGAAATCTCTGTGGCTCTCTGTGCCTCCGTGGTAAATGGCTGTTGAGTATTTTAAAATAAATACTGAAACACTTTGAGTTGTCAAATGCACCACAGAGTCACTGAGGTTCACAGAGAAATCCGGTAAAATCTCTTTGGTTCTCTATGACTCTTTGGTAAACGGCTGTTTGGTATTTTAAAATACACATTGAATCACTCACACTTATCCCCAAAAAAAAGAGTCCGCCAAGGCGGACTCTTTTTCTAAATAAACTTTATTTCAGACTAGAAATAGAAATGCAAAGTGATTGAACCGATGTTCGTAACGTCTAATCCGAAAGAACTGCTCTTTCCTGTTTTAGTTGTCTTTGAATCGCTGCCAGTACCTGCTATATTC
>JBDTTM010000441.1:0-3543 GCA_039930605.1 Bacteroidota bacterium | reverse complement strand
GCAGACACTCCTGCGACACACTGTGCGGTGGGATGCAAGCTCTTTTTTATTTTTTTATTCCTTTAAAAGATAAAAGAGAAAAAATAAAAATGTGCTTGCATGAAGCGTTGGCTTTAAATGCGAGACAGATTGTATAAGGACATTTTAATTATTTACAATCTGCTTTACTCCGTTTCCATTCTCCGTTTGCACTTGCAAAAAGTAGATACCTTTTGCGAGTGTATGTATATCAATTTCTTTTTCTTTATTTTGTTGTGGTTGAGAAAATAAAATCTTTCCAAGTGCGTCTGTTATTTTAATTTGCTGCATTTGTTCATTAGAAATGATAAAGAGTTTTTCTTGTGCGGGATTTGGATAAGCATAAAAATTTAATTGTTGTCTGTTTTCTACAATATTTAAAGGAGCTGGCGAGGCAAGTTTTACTACCCAATAATCATAAAACCCTATACTATGATTACCTGAAACGTCTCCATTGGTTGAATTTGTACTACCAGTTAAAATATAACTTCCATCTATATTTTCGTGAATGTCATAAGCTATTTCAGCGCCAGTTCCGCCAAGACACTCTTCCCATTGAATTGAACCTGCACTATCCGTTTTTGCAAGCCAAAAATCAGTTGCATTTCCATTTGAGTGAAGCCCTGTAACATCTCCATCAATGGAAGACGTACTTCCTGCCACCACATAGCCCTTATCGCTAGTTTGGAGGATTGAATATGCAATGTCATGAGAACTTCCTCCAAGGCATTTCTGCCATTGGAGCGTTCCGGCAGCATCTAATTTCACAAGCCAGAAATCCTCGCCACCATGATTACCACTTACGTCACCGTTATTAAAACTACCTGTCTTGCCAGCAAAGGCATAACCACTATCTTGAGTTTGAATTACAGCATTGGCTTCTTCATTACCTGTACTTCCAAAGGAGTTTTCCCATTGAATAGTTCCGACAGAATCAGTTTTTACTATCCAACAATCGCGACCTCCATGATTCCCTGTTACATCACTATCCGTGGATGTACTCCATCCGGCAAGGATGTAACCACTATCGAACGTTTGGCTAACTGATAGTGCCGCTTCTTGAGATGACCCGCCATACGTTTTTGCCCATTGAATATTTCCAGTTGAATCTAATTTTAAAAGCCAGTAATCCTGAACCCCATGTTGTCCGATTACTTCTCCGTCCCCTGATTCAGCATAGCCAGAAATAATGTACCCTCCGTCTCTTGTTTGTTTCACTGAACAAGCACCATCCTGTGACGTGCCACCGTAGCAATGTTTCCATTGAATGCTACCACCACTATCAAGTTTTATAACCCAGTAATCGCTATTGCCAAAGTAACCCGTTACATCTCCGTCATGAGAAAGTGCAACTCCGGTTACGATACAGCCGCCATCTGAAGTTGCATCAATTGAGTAAGCATATTCATCCGATGTACCGCCAAGGCATTTTTGCCATAGTAAGTTTCCAATGCTGTCAATTCTAATCACCCAGTAATCGGGGAATCCTACGCTGTGTAATCCGCTCACCTGACTGTCATTTGAAAGAGTATATCCTGTGACAAAGTAATCTCCGTTAACGGATTGAACTACGGAACGCCCATAATCTTGAAATGAACCTCCGTAACATCTTGCCCATTGAATAGGCGGTGCTTGAGCAAGGACAGAACTACAAACGGAAAATATTGAGTTGAAAATAATTGTAAAGATTATTTTATTCATCGCATTAGAATTTTAATGATAAATAGAATTGCAGAGAATTAAAAGCAATCGGCAACACTTTTGTGTTGCCGATTATCAATTAAATTCACCTGCTCGCTTTAATTATTTGCTGATGAATGAGATTGTTTCCCTGCGAATCAATAATCTGAAAATCATAAGCACCCGCTGATAATTTGCTTGCGGCATTATTTGCTGCTTCGTTAATAGTTGCAAAACAAATTTGTTGCCTGAATAAAATATGTCCGAAATTATCTGCAATAGTTACCAAAACATAATCGGTAGATTTTGCGTTTATATTCGATACACGTACATTTATTTTATCAGCGAATGGGTTAGGGTAAACATTCGCAGATGTAACTGATAAAGGCGATGCCTTGCGTAAGTTTGATGAACCGGCAGGCACAGATTTATATGTAGTAAAGTTTAATGTTGCAGTATTATCATACCAACAGTAAAAAGGGTCTGCTTTGCCGTGCTTTCCTGAAAGCGCAACCGGAAGCTGAGCACTGGTATTAAGATTACTATACGGAACAGTCATATAGTAAGAGCAAGTTGCTACAAGAGGATATCCAGCAGTGGTCGCATCTAACTCCAAGGCACAAGGCGCAGAAGGATTGAAATAATTATCTCCATAGTAATCTGAAATCCATGCAACAATTGCAGAACCATTTACTTGGTCGTAAGAAACAGCGGGAGAATAATTAGGATAATTATCAATGCTACCTGGTAAATATGGCATTGACCCATCAGTAAATATATTCATTGTAGATAAATAGAGAAATTGAGAAGGTCCTGAAAAACCCATAATATCATAAAAAGTAGAACCTTTACTATCTTCAAATACTACTGTTACATCTTTGTTAATATCCCAACTGGATGCACCTTGATCATAATCAGAAGCAGCGGCAATTCTAGAAGGATATACTGTATGACCACCGCCCGCCTGATAAAGCGGATTATTGAAAGCACCTGTGTTTATCCATGAACCCGATTGTATAGTGGCTCTTGGATTTTCAGCTTCATAAATATATGTACTGTTTACATCCATCCATGTAACATACACATTATCAAATGCACCACCACCATAGGAACGGTGGGTATCGTTATGTATAGCTACGTCCGGAAACATTCCATATGTTGTTGTTGACAGAGAAGTTGAGACATTTACAACACTTCCGCTAAACGTAGGGGTTCCTCCGCCTGTTGTCCCTGTTTCAATAAAAATATTGTTGGATGCATCATCCCAAGTTACCGCAAATTCACCGTAGAAATTTGCATCAATGTGTACAGCGGTTGGAGTTATTGATGAAACAAGAACTGTGGAAGAACCAGGGTTTGTAAAAGTATGACCTGCGTCATTCCATAACCATACTTCGTAATTTATAGATGTACTTCCGGGTGAGTAGTATACAATTACAGCATATAACTTTGGCACTGTACTAGCTACTAGAGCAACGTCAATTAATTGTGCATTATTCTTATTCAGATTGCGAACTCCTGAATATGAACCGTTATCATCCCATCCGTATTTTTCACTTGAGCTTGTTCCTTTATCTCTTACCATTGCAAACATTTCGTTTGAATTACTTACGGCAAGAGTAACAAAGTCATCACATTCTATATTTACAGGGGCGGAGAAACCTGTACCTGCGCAAGTTAAAGCAGTACCGCTTACAGAAGCAGCAACAAAATATTGAGCTTCTGTATTAACAGAACTCATCAGACATACTACATGTAATAGTATGGTAACTATAAGTAATTTTTTCATCTTATTAATCGTTTAGTCATTTAGTTCGTGCAAAACCTTTAGGCAGCATACCTGAC
>JBDTTM010000440.1:0-3550 GCA_039930605.1 Bacteroidota bacterium | reverse complement strand
CCCCACGCTGAATCTTCTTTTGCCTCAGGCACCAGTTGCATCACTTCTTTTGCATATCCAGGTGAGCCGGGTGCAGGATAACTTTGCTTGTATAGTTCTCCAGGAAATCCGCCGAAATCATAAATCGTTTCAGGAGCAGGATTGGTACTCACAAATGTGCCTTTGGTAAGCCAGTGCGCGCTCACTACCAGGATTGCATTTGGTTTTTCCAGCACGCTTTTTCCCATTGCTTCCCAACTGCGCGTGTATGAATTGTCTTCGATCGCATTCATCGGACTACCATGGCCGACAAAGAATACCGGCATGCGCCCGGTGGTCCCGTAATTGTCCGTGATATTTTTCAGTTCATTTACATTCATGGCGCTTGCTGCTAAGGGAAGTGCTGATATTGCCTGTATGAATTTTCTCCTGTCCATTATTGATGATGCAAAAATACAGTGCACAGGAGGTCCGGAACATTGATGTAGGGTAAGAAATGAGAAAAGGATGCGGCATGTTAAATGCCCATTGATCCGATACTGACGCTTTTAAAAGATCACCTCCCCAACAAAAACACCACCGGCTTTTTTTGAATATCCGGAATCTCTTTTTTCCATTCTGCAATCGTTTTCGTTTTTACAAACTGGCTAGATGATGTGAGTTCGGCTGCAAGGCAGAGCAGGGTAGAGGCAGAGCAGTTTTGCAAAATGTCTTCCAGTAAATGTTGGTTGCGGTAAGGTGCTTCAATAAAAATCTGCGTTTGATTTTTAGATTCGACCATTCGCTCCAGTTCTTTAATGGCTTTCACCCTCGCATTTTTGTCTTTCGGTAAATAACCTGAGAATGAAAACTGCTGGCCATTCATTCCGCTTCCCATCAATGCAAGCAACAGGGATGATGGACCAACCAGCGGAATGATTTCTATGTTTTTTAAATGTGCAATGTGTACCAGGTCACTACCGGGATCAGCAACAGCGGGACATCCGGCCTCTGAAATTATTCCGAGGTTCTTACCTTCCATTACCGGCTTCAATAAAATAGAAACATCAGCCGCTTTTGTATGCTCGTCAAGTACATTCAAATTCAAAGATTGGAGTGGCTTCGGATAATGAACCGATTTTAAAAAATGCCTGGCCGTTTTTTCATTCTCAACAACGAAATGATCAAGCGCATGAATAATTTTCAGTGTGTCAAAAGGTATCACAGCAGGATTATCTTCGCTGAGCAAACTGGGAATGAGATATAGAATTCCGGTTTTCATCAGTGATTATACGACAAGACTATTTGCAAGTACCTCGCAGGCTTTATCCATCATCTTAAAAACTTCGATGAAGCCGCTTTCGCCTCCATACCATGGATCAGGCACGTCCCGTTTGCTGCCGGGTTCATCTACATCCAGCAGCAGTTTTACTTTTTCTGTATCTTTTTCTGTGCGTGCAAGCGAAAGCACATCAGCAAGGTTGGAATGATCCATCACATAAATGAAATCAAAATCATCAAAATCTTGTACTGAAAATTTGCGGGCTATGAGTTTGGAAATATCCACTCCGAATTTTTTTGATGTCTGAATGGCGCGCCTGTCAGGATGTTCGCCGGCATGCCATGCACCCGTGCCCGCTGAGTCAACAAAAATATTTAATCCGCTCTTTTGAATTTTACTTTTCAGAATTCCCTCTGCCATCGGCGACCGGCAAATATTACCCAGACAAACCATCAATATTTTTACTTCCACTTTCTCAAATGTTACCTTAATGTCCAATCATTAAACGAATATTTGAAGATTAGCAGATTCGCATATTCGAAGCCTTTCGTGTTTCGAACAATCGTGTTTAGCCCTGATTATTTGGCAACCTCAACCGAAAAGTTCTTTGTCAAATCCGCCGGCGGAAATGCGTCTTCAATTTTTATTTCCTCCTCTACAACCGGAAATCCATAACCTTCTACTTTTAAAAAATATTCGCCTGGCGCAGCATTCAGTACGTATTCATTACTTATGAAATAAGGTTTGTAAACGGACAGCACTTTTTTATCCGGTTTGCTTAAAAGTGAAACCTGCCTGAGTTCAACCTTTGCACCATTCGGACTGCTTACTACCCCGGCAATTAATGCACGGAACGGATGTGTAACAGTATCATTGAATGTAATTTTATAAATGTCCTTGTCGCCGAGACCCCCTTCTCTCACCGCTCCAACGTAGGCATATCTTTCATTACCTGTCATGGAAAAAGAAATCTGGTCTTCTGCAGTATTGATTGGATACCCAAGGTTTTTCGGTTCACTCCATTTTGCTGTTCCGGAATCATAGCTGGAATAAAAAATATCGAATCCACCCATGCTGCTGTGTCCCTTGGAACAAAAATAAAGCGTCTTCCCATCAAGAGAAATATATGGATCAGTCTCATCGTATTTTGTATTGATTGTCGGACCCATATTTTGCGGTGTACTCCACTCGCCGGTAGTTTGCCGGATGCAAAACCACAAATCGGTCATGCCTTGCCCGTCTTTTTTATCGCTGGAGAAATAAAGAAGCTGTCCGTCATTCGACAGGCATGCACTGTTTTCTATAGTCTTCCCGTTGATCGTTGGACTCATCATAATGGGCTTTTGCCAATTTCTTCCTTTTAACATGGAAATGCCGAGGTCTCCGAAAAATTCCATGTTGTCGAAATAGATGAGTAGTTGGTTTCCGTCATGCGTCATGCCGATTGTTTCTTCATCCCAGTCTGAATTCACCGTTGCACCAACGCTGCGGGCTTTTGTCCAGATGGTATCACGCCACATGGAAGAAAAAATATCAGCAGTATAAACGCCGAGCTCAGGAATAAAACCACCCATATTCCCTTTTCTGCGGCTGGTGAAAGCAAGCGTTTTCTCATCTGCGGAAATCATCGGGTTGTATTCTTCAAATGGTGTGTTGAAAATCTTTGTCATGTTTTCAAATTTTACATCAATTGGATGGGCAACCAGTTCTTTTCCATTATTACACATCTCGATCATTCGTTCAACAGGCAGATAATCCTTTGAAGGTTTCAGTACACCGTTGGTTTTACTGGTGTTGAAAGCAGCAATGGCATCGTCCCACCGGTTTGCATTCATGTAAGCCGTACCCAGGTAATACCAAACTTCCTTTTTAGTGCCCGGGGCCTTACTTGCTTTCTCAAGGTATTCGACCGCTTTTGATTTAATGCTGTTCGTTTCGAGAAGGCAAACACCATAACGATAATTGTATTCAGGATTTTCGGCAGCACTTTTTACGAGGTCTTTATATGATGCCAATGCGCTGTTAAAATCGCCTGACGTAAAAGCTCCGTTCGCATCCTTCTTTACCATTTTGGCTTCATCTGCCGTAAGCGTATGTGTCTTTGCACGTTGTGCAATTGCGTGCTCACCGGGGAAAAAGGAAACTGAATAAATGATTGCAATGAAAGCGAAGCGCACCGCAGGCTTCAGGTGGTTGTGTTGATCAGTCATAGGTCAATTTTTTTGACGAGATGAAGAAAAGGAATAATTGTGTACTAAATCAGAATGTGGAAAAAAAATTAATGAGACTAAGCTTTTAAAGTACGCAGCA
>JBDTTM010000439.1:0-3579 GCA_039930605.1 Bacteroidota bacterium | reverse complement strand
GTTCCGAAATCTTCTGACCAGAATACCTGCGCAGAAACAGAAATTGAAATGATGGATAAAAAGATTAGTAAGTAATGTTTCATAGAATCGGTATATAGTTTTGAAGGACTAAATTAATAAGAAGTTCGTAGTAAAAAAAATGTCATTGCACATCTGTTGAGAGTCAACTGGCATTCGCGTTTCGCAACATTCCGGAGATCGTGCGAATATCGAAACGCTTCGAATCTACGTATTTGCGAATTACGAATAGCATCACAAATCTCGATTTGCTTATTTTTACGACCTTATTACATTATTGCAAATTAAACCAACCTGGGCATCATCGCAAAATGATATAAGGTAATAAGGCATTCTAATCCCGGTAAATTATTTTTCTACTGAGGATTAAGGAAAGATCTCCCGCGCTACACAACGAGAGGTTTTTACCGGCTGAGCTTGTTCAAATAAAGGAAGTTCAGGATCGGGCTGACAGGTAAGGTCATTCATAATTAGCGGAAGCCAAAATTAAAATTCAAAGAAAAGGAAATCTACTTACACCCCAGGTAGAATCAACAGTCAATGTCATGATATCTACAATCAAAAAAATTTACGCACCTACCGGTTCGAAATAATGTTGTCTTAAAATATAATAGGCCCCGAAAAGTGTTGCGCTGTAAAATAAATCTCCTGCAATCTGGTTAGCGAAAAATGGAAGGGCCAATGTATAGCTTTCAACAGTTCCCTGCCATGTGAGCGGGTAGAGGCTGATGTCTACATACCAGAAAGGAAGATTGGTGACAAGGAAGAATATGATCGAGGACAGGAAAGCAGCAGAAGGAACACTCAGCAGGTTGATTTTTTTGACCATCGTCATACCGATCCAGACCGTAATCGCAAAACAGAGGTAGACAGGGATCATGGAAGAATGGAATCCCAAAAACATGTCCGTCAATGCCATTGCCAGGAATGGTACGATGAAGGCGATTTTTTTATTAGGAATCACCGAGCCGCTGAAAAGTGCCAATGCACCTATCGCAGTGAAATTGAAAGGATGCGGCATGAGACGCGTGATGATCGCAAAAATGATCAGTAAACCGATGCTAAAATATTTTTTATTGGTATTCATATCTTGTTGTTTTTATGTATTGCAAATTTAGAAATCAAATTTACAAATACTATTCGGAAAAATGAAAGTTTCAACACTCAATAAGCATAACTAAGGATAACGTAAAAACTCCTTCCCCTGGTACTGAAACCATAAATTTCTTCATACTTCTCGTCCAGCAGGTTTTCTCCCCTCAGGTTCAAATTAATTCCTTTCCATACATTCCATGAAACTGCCAGCCCCGCCAGTGTATAAGCATCAACAACATTCACGGCAAGGGCGCCCAACGGCCCCAGTGATCCATCATAATAGATGTCATTCCTGGCCGTAACATATCGTAAAGATGGAATAAGGTGCAGGCTTTTACAGGGTGAATAAGTCAGGTTAATATTTGCTTCACTCGGCCTTCTCACAAGTGCGGATTCTTTTGTCTTACCATCCAGGAATGCTCCGTTATTGTATAGTTGCACCTGTTCCCCCCCTGTTTGTGAAGCAATAGAAGCAGACGATTGGTATTCAACTTTACCACTAACCAGCGTGGCATTAGCGGCAAGTATAAGTTTGGGCGAAAGGGATGCCTGCAGGTTCAATTCAATTCCTGTTGTCGTTTGCTTGCCGATATTGATATATCGGTCACCCCTGTAATCATCACGTCCAAAATCATTACCCAGCGTATCTGTTCCGATTTCATGATTCCATAAATAAACATATTCGATAAGGTCTTTAGCAATGGAATGAAAGAATGAAACCGTGTATTGAAACTGATCATTTAATTTTTGCTTGAAACCAATTTCATAAGTGTTTGAGCTTTCCGCTTTCAGGTCTTTATTTCCACGCGTCATGTTGGTGGCTTCTCCTCCGTCCTGTGGCACATAGGTTTCAGGCGCATACAGTTGATAAAGCGAAGGATTGTTAAAGCCGGTAGAGTAGGAGAAGTATAAAATCGAATTTTCATTTGTCTGTATGCTCAATGAACCATCGATAGCATTCTGCACGCCGCATATTGAATGATTGCTGATCCGCGTTCCCAAAGAAAGAGAATACCTGCTCAGCACATTTGCCATACGCTCATTTACAATTTTATTGAATACTGAACCTCTTAATTCTCCATGCAGGTATGCAGCGCCGGTGGTCGCGGGTTGAATGGTATCCAGGAATGTATTGGTTTCATAAAGGCCAAATGAAGTAGAGTGGTAGAAGTCTTTTTGCGACATGTCTTCAAAATTATCCGCAATACCAATGATAAAATCAGCATGCTTCAGGTGAGCATTCAAATTCCAATCGAACATATTTGATTTCCCTTTGTAGGTGTTTTCAAAGAACGTATGATCGCTGGTTCCTGCATCATCCACAACGCTTGAATCATTAACGGAATGTCTTTTGGTGTCTGTATATCCGCCTGTCAATTGTGTGGAAAAAATATCATTGAATCGCCAGCCGAAACTTCCATTCACCGTCTTTCTTTTAAAATCCAGTTTGTAATTATCATCATCAATATAGGCTCCGTTGTCAAGATCAGTTTTCATGTCAGTGACCCGATAAGTGAAATCTAATTTTAATTTTTTACCATGGTAACCTGCATCACCATGATAAGTGAATCTGTTCCAGTTATCCCTGTCACGGTTCTTAAATACAGTTGGATCCGTAACAGTGTCTGTTGTTGCATCAAGTCCTTTCACAATAATTTTTTCCGTGCCGGCATCTGCATAAATTCCATTTCCAAAAGTATAGCCCAGTAAGCCGCTGAACCTGTTGTCTGATGTTTCTTTTCCAAAGACGCCACCGGTTGCAGCAGCTTTTACATTGATTCCTTTCCTGGTGCCATTTTTTGTAGAAATGCTTACAACTCCTCCCACAGCGCCCGATCCATAAAGTGTGCTATGCGCACCCCTGATGATTTCAATGCGTTCCACATTGTCTAATGTAAGTTCTGCCAGGTCTGCGCTATTGTTGACTGTGCTGGCATCGCTGATGCGTATACCATCTAAGAGAATAACCGTCTGGTTGCTGTTAGCACCCCGCATGAAAATGCTTTCGTTCGATCCCGGATTCTGCCCCGTGCCGGTGATGTATATTCCACCTGCATCACTCAATACATCTGCAATGGAATTATAACCTGACTGCTTTAGTTGTTCGGCAGTGAAAACCGTAATGCTTCTTGGTGTTTCTGTATTATTTTTTTCGGCGCGTGTAGCAACTACATTTACTTCTGATAGATTTAATACGCGTGTGCTGTCTTTTGTTTGGGCACTTGCTGGATGCATGAATGGCAAAAATAGCGCGGCAAAAATGAAATTCTTCTGATTCATTGTAACAGTTTTGTTAGCGTGGTATGCTTAACTGATAAGAAGAAAAGGAAGAAGCAGGGTCCCGCCTACCCATCCCTGCCTTTTACCCGAAAGCATTGAAATGATGTTTTGCCACCGGCAGGTCTTCTGACTCACTCATATCTTCCGAAACCTTCCCGTTCTCCTGGCGGTGAACAGTGGCATTTT
>JBDTTM010000438.1:0-3593 GCA_039930605.1 Bacteroidota bacterium | reverse complement strand
ATGGACGAGGTTATTGTCACGAAAGCAGCAGATCATAAAGTCTTTTTTGATTTCTCGTGTCTTCCCGTCTTAGTGGCAAAGATTTTAATTTTTGTCTTCTGAATTTATTCAGTTGGTGCTGTACCCGAAACAGGTGTTGCCGGCTTTTCTTCTTCCTTCTTCACGCGCCTATGCCGGTTCCACAATTCCTTCCAGCTATTAAACTGTTCGTGGTAAAAAATACCGACACCCTGTGTATAAGGTGAATTGTAGTCAAGGACGTTGTTGACATTCGACCTGTTAAAAGCCTTCAACTTTAACCGGGCATCCAGCGTAAGTGCATACTCTGCATTGAAATCACCTACAATATTGCGTGTTGACTGATCACTTGCAACACCTACGTTTCCTTCAATTGAAAGCCGGTCGTTGAAAAGTGTTTTTGAAAACATGAGTTCGATTTCCTCCTTGTTGTACGTATCCCCTGCCCTGTAATTGAACCCAAGATTTACATCAGTACTTAACTGCGAAAGCCAGTTACTCACCTGGTTGCTCAGCAATTCTGTGGCACTCGATCCTGCGCCTGCCGCTGCACTGATACCTTCCACCTGCTGTGTACCGTTTTGCCGTGGCAGAAACTGGTTCAGCAACATCAATCCAAAAACCTGTCGTGTTAATTCAGCTTCAGAATTCAACCTGCTATAGGCAGTACTCGCTGTGGCATTGTCGAGCCCGGTGACCTTTATTTCATAGTTGATGGTCGGATTCATCAGCTTGTTGGTGAGATTCAATACCACCTCATAATTTAATCTTCTCCGCAAGGAAGAATCTTCAGGCATTACCTTGTACAAAGTGGACGTTCCGCCTTTGTAAAACGCGGTCAGGTTGATATCTGCATTGTACGGATCACCGTTCCAATTAATCGCTCCATTATCGATTGTAAATCTTTTGTTGATGATGTTCTGCAGTGTAAACAGGTAATCTCCCTTTGAGATATAATAATTTCCGTAAATATTAAAACTTCCTCCTTCATCCAGTGTAAACCGGAGATTACCCGTTCCGATTCCTTTGATTTTATCACCAATTTTTTCATCAAAAATAATTTCAATCGAAGCATCAGTAGTCACCTCAAAACGCATATCAAGTGTAACGCCGGCAGGATTAAAATTTCTTTCCTCCCCAATTATTGCGGTGGAATCCTTCCTGTTTATAAAAGTGATGTAATTGCTCCGTGTCAGCTCACTTGCAGAAGTAAGCGGAATATACATTTCAGTTCCCTTCTCCGACTTTAACTGCATGTCCATATTCATGCTTTCTACCGGCCCGACAAACCTGGCATAACCGGTTACGAATGCATTGCCATAATACATTTCATTCTGCGCTGCATTTGTATTCAGTCCTTCAAATTTTTCAACGTCAAGGCGCACATCAAACCTGAAATCTGAAAAATAGTTGTGCCGGATGTAACCATTTGCTTTACCGATGTTGCCATTGATATCCCTAATCACAAAATCCTTAAATTCAAAATAATTTTCTTTTACATAAACCCTGTCATTTACTGAATAGATCGTATTCAGGTAATTCACCAGGCAGCTGGCTTTGCCTAAGTCTAGTGTACCGTTTAAATTTGGCTTAGAGAAAGTGCCTGTCAGCTTTAAGTCTGCCGTCAGCTTTCCCTTCACTTTCGAAACTACGCCTGCCATGTAACGTTCATAAGGCGCGACATAGAAGTTCGTGAGTTTGATATCAAAATCCAGGTTATCATTTTCACGGCTGAGGTAATAATCACCATCAATAAAAATAGTTTTGTATTCATTCTTCAGTACATTCATAGAAAGATGCACTGCTTTTTTCCTGGAATCATACCTGCTTACTATGATTGCATTGCCAAGGGTATCATTGTTCACTGCCAATGAGCGAACAGACAAATCTGCCAGCAGCAATGGTTTTTTATACAGGTTGCTGATGCTTGCAGTTCCATTCAACACACCGCCGGTATTCACCGAATATTTTTTCAACACCGCATTGAGGTCAGCAAGCGAAAAATTTTCCGCTTTAAAAAAGAGTGTGTCCATTTCATTTTCTGAAACAGTTCCCTGCAGACCCATGCTGGCTTCCTCAGAGGCAAATGAAAACGCATTGAAAATAAATGCACTGCTGTCAATTCTCAAAGAATTCTGCGGATTCATTTTCCAGGGTTTGTTATTCAATGTAATATCGGCCTGGTGGAATTTCAGGTTGAATTGCGTCGGAGATTCAGTTTCAAAGCTGCCGTTGAAATATCCGCGATTCGCATAACCTGAACTATCAGCCAACTGCAGAATGAAATCAACTTCATTCATCTTTGCACTTGCTGCCAGCGCAGGAGTTTCCATAAATGCGCTGTCTGAATAATAGATACGATCGGCAATTGAGCGTACAGAAACCACATCACTGCCTGCATCCAATGAGAGTTTTTCATTTTGCAGCCGGAAATTCTTGTAACTGATTTCGTCCGAAGTAATATTACATTCAAACTTTTTGATATTGCTGTTGAAATTACCGGAGATAATTGTTGAAGGGTCTATTTTCCAGCTTGGAAGAAATATCTCTGTAATCAATGATGTATTTTTCAAATGGATGTCATAGTCAAAATTCTGGTTGCTGGATATCTTTTTCAGATCCGGCATGAAGGCAGGTAAATATTCCGGAAGCAACTGCATGAGTGCATTCGGCAGTGCCTTGAATTCAAATTGTCCTTTCATATCGCCATCTACAAAGTCAGATTTAATATGTATTCCTCTTGTACTGGTTTCAAGATCGGATGACATGGAGATATTGTTGATATGGTACAATACCTTTTCGGCTTTGTAATTGAAATTGTTCACCTGGATTTCTCCCTCCCAGTTGTCAGGCCTGTTTCCGGAAAAATTTATTTCAAGCTGAGAACTTATTTCCGATTCTCCGGGAAGTTTTACAAGGTTAAGTTTATCCAGACGCAGGCGATTGACATCTGCCGTAAAGTCAAAAACCGGAATGTCCTCCTGGAAATCTACCTGGCCGTTGAACTTGAGGTCAATATTCGGCTCGTCAATGACCAATGTGCCATCAAAGAGTTTTTTTGAAATCTGGCCATTCACTGTGATGTTATGGTAATCGTATCCTTTGTATTGAAGCAGGGAAACAGCGCCTTTCATCTGTGTTTCCATGTTGTTCAATCGAAGTCCACTACCATCTACATCGCTGCTCAGGGATAATGCGCCCAGGTCTGACACGCCGATAAATTTCCCGATGTTAAATTCCCTGGCGGAGAGATGACCTTTATAAAATTCCCGTTTAAGATTGGGATTAAACTTGAGGTTGATATCGGAAGAAACATAGCCGAGTGCGGTATTTACATTTCCATAAGCCACAAAATCGTTGTAGAAACCTGAAAATTTTCCTTTGAAATTAACTTTTCCAAGCTTCTCAAAACTCTCGGGTATCCTCACATGTGATGCAGAATCAAATGGGTAAACGGGTATCGATTGAATGTCGTGCCTGTTGGTAGTTACCTGGTCGGCAAGAATATCGAAATATGTTTCTTCTATATTCGGCAAGCCGGTAAGTCCAAAATTTCCTTTAAACAAAGTCTGCTG
>JBDTTM010000437.1:0-3594 GCA_039930605.1 Bacteroidota bacterium | reverse complement strand
CCGTGTGGCACAGCAACAGATTATTTCGTGATTGAGTTCCTGCCATTTACGATTCCGAATGTATTTACGCCTTACCCTGGTTCGCCGGGATACAACGATTATTTTGTGATCAAAAATATTCCGCCCGGAAGTAAAATAAAAATCTGGGATCGCTGGGGCTTGATCGTGTATACATCTGATGATTATCAAAACGACTGGGATGCGCACGGACTTAAAGCCGATGTTTTCTATTACATCCTTGAAACGCGACAAAGGAATTTTCATGGATGGATACGGGTGATCAGGGACGAGAAGTAGAAGAGAGCAGCCGTGAAAAGACAGTTGGCATCCCGATAGCTATCGGGAGGCAATAAACAGCCTACCAAAAAGGAATCGTCGTTGCGGTAGAGCCCGTCTTCTATTTTGGGAAAGCAATCCCGTATAAATTACAAAACCATTTGGAGCGCATATTCCCGTTCGTCCTCATGTTCCGTCCGGCTGTTCCATCCGGGCTACTTTAGTGGGCACCCAATTTCCAAACTCGAAACCATCGGAAGAACAGTTCCACTTCATAGATTCCTCCTGTTTTGTGAATTGTGCATTGTGATCCCGATAGCTATCGGGAGTGCATTGTACATTGTACATTGTGCATCAAATGGCAATTCGATTCCTTATTCTTTTTCTCTTCATTCCTTTCCTCTCGAAATCCCAATCTCCTTCTTCCGGTTTCAAAAAATTAAGTTGTCCTGAAAAATGGTGGGTGATTTGTCATCCATTCATTGCGAAGAAAACTTATCGCATTACATTGGAAGCCCGATCTGTTTCAAAAGAAATGGAAAAGGATTCTCTGCTCGACCATGATGCCGATGGCGGACAGGTGGATGCATTTCGTCATGCTTACTGGATGGCACGGCTGGCGCAGGAAATTTGTTGGCGGAAAGCAACTTCATTGGGAAAGGCACATGAGCGTGGTAATTTCCGCGACTTCCAAAACCATCTCAGTGGTGAAGAGAATTTTTCTGATTCAATTGCAGGCGCCATGGATCTCTTCAATAATAAAGCAGGAATTGATCTCGGCCGGATAAATAAAACACTTGCCAAAGAAGAAATTCAAAAATTAGTACGCGCTAAAATTATAAGCGGAGCAATGAAAATTATTTTGAAAGACAAATCAGGAAATTCTCTGGATTGCAATAGGAATCTTATCGAGCTGAAAAAATTTCAAGGAGTATGGAATATTCCCAGGTGTCTGGCAAACTCAAATCTGAGATCGTTTTGATTATTGCGAACGAAGAAAGAGATGAATGATATAATAACTCAGGCCGGCAAACAATGCGGAGAAAGGAATCGTTAGCAACCAGGTAAGAACGATATTTCCAGCAACACCCCAACGGACTGCTGACAACCTTTTTGTAGTTCCCACTCCCATTATTGCTCCTGCAATAGTCTGTGTGGTACTAACCGGAATTCCCATTGCTGTAGCCGTATATAAAGTAATTGCTCCTGCAGTTTCGGCACTGAATCCACCAACAGGTTTAAGATGTGTAAGCTTCACTCCCATTGTACGCACAATCTTCCAACCGCCTGAAAGCGTCCCGAGTGAAATCACAAGCAGAGAGGTTACCTTCACCCAAATAGGAACAACAAAGTCATCATGCCAATAAAGATAGTCCCGGACAAATGGGACATCTTTTGAGGCAAATAATAGAACGGTGATAATTCCCATTGTTTTCTGTGCATCATTTCCTCCATGGCCGATGCTGAATGCCGCTGAAGACATCAGCTGACCGATCCGAAATATTTTATCAACTTTTTGAGGAGTTGAAGAACGCGCAATTGTGAGCGTAAGTACCATGATCAGGTAACCCATCAGCAATCCTATAATAGGTGCCATGAATATAAATGCAATGATCAAAAATATTTTTGTGGTAAAAAATCCACCGGCATCACTACTGAGAATGAGCGCTGCTGATCCACCTTTTGCAATTGCAGCTCCGATGAGTCCTCCTGTGAGTGAATGTGATGAGCTCACCGGAATACCAAATCTTGCACAAAAGAAATATGCCCAGATGATGGCGCCAAGCAATGAGGCCAAAATCATATACTCATCAATAAAAGCCGATTGAACGATTCCTTTCCCAACAGTCCCCGCAACTTTAGACTCGTCAAAAATAAAGAGAGCGGCAAAATTCCAGAACGCTGCCCACATCACGGCAATTCGTGGTGATAATATACGGGTCGATACAATTGTCGCTATGCTGTTGGCAGCATCGTTCATCCCATTGACAAAATCAAAAACCAACGCAACCAGGATGGTAATAAGGATGGCTGCTGTTAACATATAAGTGCTGGAATACTTTAAGAAATTGTAAGATTGAAATTAATTATGACGCTTTAACAATGATGGATTCAATCGTATTCGCTGCATCTTCACATTTATCTGTAGCCGTTTCAAGAGCAGAAAGAATCTCTTTAATTTTCATAATCTCAATAGCATCGGTCTCTGTTTCGAACAAACGCGCAACGGCATTGTCAAAAATATCATCTGCATGATTTTCGATACTATTTATTCGAACCAGCGCTTCCCTGATTTTCTGAACGTTACGCAGGTTACGTAAGTTGCTGATCGCCACATTCAATTCCTCCGCACAATCCAGTATCAATTCAGCAAGCTTAATCATACTTGGATGTATGGTTTCAACTTTATACAATTCTATCCGTTTTGCTGAACCATGAATAAAATCAAGAACATCATCCATTACTGATGCAAGCCGTTGGATATCCTCCCTGTCGAAGGGGGTTATAAAGGTTGTGCCAACTTCATTAAAAATTTCATGTGTAATATCATCACCAACGTGTTCTAATTTTTCAATCTGGCGGATAAAAACAATCCGCTTTTCTGTAGTTGGTGCCAGCAGGGCTTCAATCAGCACTTTCGATATTACAACTAAATTGGCGGCGGCCTGCTCAAAGAGAGGATAAAATTTCTTGTCTTTGGGAACCAGGTATTGAAGGATTGAATTTGCGGACATAGCTTTGAAAAAATTTGCGGGAATGAAGGCGCCAAAGTAGAGAAATTTTTTTGAGGTAAACTCAATGTTAAAAACTACAATCTCTCGAACTAAAAACTATTTTTACCCGTTAATAATCACCTTCTTTGCAGCAGATTGGCCAAACAGGAATGTACATTGGATGTTTGCCTGCGCCTGAAGCCTGATTATCCGGGAGGGGAGTAAAATACTATATGAAACGTATCGCCATTTTTGCTTCCGGTTCGGGTACTAATGCGGAAAACATTATCCGCCATTTCAAAGCCAATGGAAAAGCGATCACAGAAGTAGTGCTCTGCAATAATCCACAAGCAGTTGTGATTGAGCGCGCTAAGAATCTTCACACCCCATCCATGGTTTTTACCAAAGAGGAATTTTATCACACAACTAAAATTGAAAACCTGCTCGGGCGGCTGAAAATTGACCTGGTTGTGCTCGCTGGATTTCTCTGGCTTGTTCCTGAATCACTTATTAAAAAATTTCCCGGGAAAATTATCAATATTCATCCTGCTTTGCTGCCTCAATTCGGAGGTAAGGGATTTTATGGCGCAAAGGTTCATGAAGC
>JBDTTM010000436.1:0-3598 GCA_039930605.1 Bacteroidota bacterium | reverse complement strand
TGCTACCTGTGATTGTTTCGCGGTATGCTACCTGTGGTGCACCCTGGTTACATTCCACTTTGAATTCCCTGCGGAGGCGATCCAAAATAATTTCAAGGTGAAGCTCACCCATTCCGCTGATTACGGTCTGACCGGTTTCTTCATCAGTATGAACTTTGAAAGTAGGATCTTCTTCAGAAAGTTTATTCAGCGCCATTCCCAGCTTATCTAAGTCAGCTTGTGTTTTCGGCTCGATAGCAAGACCGATAACGGGTTTAGGGAATGTCATTGATTCAAGAACGATCGGTGCAGAAGGATCACATAAAGTATCTCCTGTACGGATATCTTTGAAACCAACAGCTGCCGCCAGATCACCCGCTTCGATGAAATCAATCGGAGTCTGTTTATTGGCATGCATCCGGATAATACGGCTGATGCGCTCATTCTTCATGGTACGTGTATTCAGTACATAAGAACCGGCTTCCAGTCTTCCTGAATAAACGCGGAAGAATGCAAGACGACCTACGAAAGGATCCGTCATGATTTTAAATGCAAGAGATGCAAACTTTTCATTCGGATCAGTTTTGCGTGTCTCTTCTTTTTCAGTCTCAGGATTGATCCCTATAATACCTTCCACGTCAATCGGGGCAGGCAAATACTGGATCACTCCGTCAAGCATCGCCTGAACGCCTTTATTTTTGAAAGCTGATCCGCACATGATTGGTGTAATCTTCATGGCAATAGTTGCCTTGCGGATTGCAGAACGCAATTCAGTATCAGTAATTGAATTCGGATCTTCAAAAAATTTCTCCATCAGGTGATCATCGAATTCAGCAACTGCCTCGACAAGGTTTGCTCTCCAATGATTCACGTCAGCCTGCATGTCGATAGGAATTGGCAACACATCAAATGTCGCTCCCTTGGTTTCATCATGCCAGATGATGGCTTTGTTGGTAATCAAATCAACCACACCCTTGAACATATCTTCAGCACCGATTGGTAGCTGAAGTGGAACAGGGTTACCGTGAAGACGCTCTTTGATCTGCGCAACAACGGTTAAAAAATCAGCTCCTGCGCGGTCCATCTTGTTGACGAAACCGATACGTGGAACTTTATATTTGTTCATCTGGCGCCAAACAGTTTCAGACTGTGGCTCTACTCCGCCTACAGCACAAAAAAGTGCAACAGCACCATCAAGAATGCGAAGTGAACGTTCTACTTCAACCGTAAAGTCAACGTGTCCGGGTGTATCAATGATGTTAATCTTGTACACCTCATTATTGTAATCCCAATAAGTTGTGGTAGCTGCAGAGGTAATGGTGATTCCGCGCTCCTGCTCCTGGACCATCCAGTCCATCGTAGCAGCACCTTCATGCACTTCACCGATTTTGTGAACCTTGCCTGTATAATAAAGGATACGCTCAGTAGTCGTTGTTTTTCCGGCATCGATGTGAGCCGAAATTCCAATGTTGCGCGTTATTGTGAGGTCTTTACTCATTTGATTATTTATCCGTTAATCTTAACGATAGTTTTCTTTTCGCAGATAACCGGATACTTTAACAGGTACTACCCGTTAGTTGTCCGATCTTCAATCCGCCTGGGCGGAACTACTGGTTATCCTTAAATTGAAAGAACTATAGTCTTCCTATATTAATTCGCTCTGAAATGCGCGAATGCTTTATTTGCTTCCGCCATTTTATGCGTGTCTTCTTTCTTCTTGATCGCTGCACCTTCATTCTTCGAAGCAGCAATAATTTCATTCGCAAGTTTGTCGGCCATCGTCTTCTCATTGCGTCCGCGTGCATAGCCGATCAGCCATTTAATGCTGAGAGCTGTTCTGCGATCCGGACGAATTTCTGTCGGAATCTGGAATGTAGCACCACCAACCCTGCGACTCTTTACTTCAACTGTCGGCATTACATTCGCCATTGCTTTCTTCCATGTGTCCAAACCCGGCTCCTTCAACTTCTCTTCTACTTTGCTGAGGGCATCATAAAAGATAGCATAAGAAGTATTCTTCTTTCCCTGGTACATCAACATATTCACGAAACGAGTTACCATTTGATCGTTGAACTTTGGATCAGGTAACAATATTCGTTTCTTCGGTTTGGATTTACGCATCTTAGTCTTATAGTTTGCAATGGCAGTTGGCAAATGTTCCCAGCCAACTTATTAATTTTTACTTCTTAGCGGCTTTAGGTCTTTTTGTACCGTATTTACTTCTTTGTTGTGTTCTTCCTTCTACTCCAGCAGTATCGAGTACACCTCTTACAATGTGGTAACGAACTCCAGGTAAGTCTTTCACACGACCGCCGCGGATCATCACGATACTATGTTCCTGCAGGTTGTGACCTTCTCCGGGAATGTATGCAGACACTTCAAATTTGTTAGTAAGACGAACACGGGCCACTTTACGCATGGCTGAATTCGGCTTCTTCGGAGTGGTTGTATACACGCGTGTACACACCCCTCTGCGTTGTGGGCAACTGGTCAAAGCCGGTGACTTACTTTTATCTACAAGCTTTTCGCGACCTTTTCTTACTAACTGTTGTACTGTAGGCATTCGTTCAGAAATATTTTTTTTGATTAAGGCTCAGCACCTTAAACGTTAAAACACACTTTTCCCTGTTTTTTTTGGGGACGCAAATGTAAAACTTAATTTCAATCCACCAAACAGTGAAAAAAGATTTTTTCAATAACTTTTGAGGAAGGTACGACAGGCCCTATTTAACTGAATTATCAACTTTTTAATGAAGATACCAACCTCATTTTTTAGCTGAATAAGATACATTCCAGGTGCAAGAAGTTGGGAGTTGGCAGTAAGCAGTTGGAAATCAAGAGCCGTTAAAATAAGTATTTCCTTTGATAAAAAGGTGGAAAATTTTGATTTCTGCCCATTTTTAGATATGTTGATTGGATGATTTGATCATTAGGTAATTTGGAACAGCCAAATTCGCTCGGCCATTACCATATACAAAGCGGAATACTATTTCCTTTTGAAATGAACCAATCAACAAATAAACAAATCAACTGTTAAACCAGACTTCTCACCTTGCAATTCCCTCTCTCATATCCACCTCAGCTCCTTCATTACCCAAATAGGCAGCTACTTTTTCCATCAGCCACATGGGCGTGCTGGTAGCTCCACAAATGCCAACGGTTTCTACACCTTCCAACCATTCAGGTTGAATTTCTGTGGAATCAGAAATAAAATAGGAATGCGGATTGTTTGCCTGGCATACACTATATAATGCTTTGCCGTTCGAACTTTTTTTACCGCTTACAAAAAGGATCACGTCATGTGCCTTTGCAAACCGCTGCAACTGTGGCTCACGGTTACTTACCTGGCGGCAAAGCGTATCGTTCGTAATAAAATCTCCTTCCTCCAATGAGCCCTTTGATTTTATTATTCGCTCCTGGATCATCTGCTCCATTTTTTCAAATCCTGCGGTACTCTTCGTTGTCTGTGAAAAAAACCTAATCGGAAGGTCGAAATTGACTTTTTCCAGGTCTTCTTCCGTCTTTACAATAATTGCTTTTTGATTGGTTTGTCCAACGAGCCCATTCACTTCTGCATGTCCGGCCTCACCGTAAATAACAATCTGTCCTTCGTTACCTT
>JBDTTM010000435.1:0-3598 GCA_039930605.1 Bacteroidota bacterium | reverse complement strand
ATTTCCTACTTCATTACAGACGATGTTAAGAAAGCACAGATTTTCTTTTATGATAATAAAGGAACTATCTTAAAAGTAGTTGGTTTAAATGAAAAGGGTGCTGGTCAAATAAATGTTTTTGCGGCAGATTTAAGTAGTGGTAATTATACTTATATGTTAGTTGCTGATGGTAATGTTATTCAAACAAAAACAATGGTAAAGCAGTAATTTTAAATTAAAAATAAATGAAGCTCCGCAGTATTTGTGGGGCTTTTTTTTTGAATCAAAAGAACAAAATCAATCTATCGAAATGTAAGTTGAAGTCTATCAATTCTTAATCCCTAATAAACTCGTCGTAAAATAAAGTAAACTATAATAAATCAAATCTCAAGCGGAAAAAATTCTGGTCTTGGGGTTCTTTTTATTAATAATGTAGAAATGTGTTTTGAGCCCACCATCGGAAAAGTTGCACCGGCCCGCTATTCCCCACTCCCTCACTTCTTACTTCTCCTTGCAAACAACTCCAACTCTTTCACATTCGCACTCCAGATTTTATTTCCATGTGTGAAAGCGAAAATATCCGGCCCGGAAATGATAAGTGAATTCACCCCGTTTCGTAAATCTTTGGCATCTGCTTCTGTCCAGTTTTCTCCGTTGTCAAAAGATAAAAAAACACCCTGGCTATTCCCGTAAAATAAGATTGAGCCGCTTTCGACAACTGTTGAGCTGTTGGTTCGGGACAAGAGATGTTCCGTTGTTCCATCAGGCAATTGCCCCGGGAACCCATTACCAGTATGCCAGCTTAATCCTTTGTCCGTTGAAATAAACAAACCGAATTTTGTATCCATGAAGATGTCAGGTCCGATAATAAATAATGAAGTGGAAGTTAAACTTTGAAAAAGTGGTAAATTTTGCTGTAGATTTTGCCAGCTCATGCCATCATTTTCGGTTAGCAACAGGAAATTACCAATCCCTGTTAAATGATTGAGCGAATCATAAGTAGGACTTATTCCTCCCATAATGATCATAGAGTCATTGGTGGCAACACTTTCAATCATATCCCATCCTTTTTTTAGTTCGCATTTTATTTCATTCCATGTTACACCATTGTCTTTTGACAAAAATAATTCACTTCCAATTCCAGCCACTGAAGTAGTTTTTCCATTTGATAATTGTACCTGGTTTGCTGCCTTATGTTCAGGAATACTTTCAGCATTTTTCCATGCTTCTCCAATATTTTCGCAGGAATAAATTTTAGATTGGGTTCCTAATATAAGCTTGTTCCCGTTTGCAGCCAGGGAAGGTGAATCACCATTCAGGCTCGGAAAACCATCTGTTATTGCCTGCCAGCTTTTGCAGTTATCATTCGAAACAAAAAAAGTTGCTCCTGCTGATGAAGGCATCCTGCTGAAAATTGTGTAAAACACTTTGCCATCTGAAATAAGTTGTCCTGGATATTCTAAAACAGGCAGGTTATTTTTAATTTCAATCCAGGGCGTTTCTCCTTCTTTTAAATTAACACTATTATATAAAATGGGATCGTTGTTCGTACCCTGGCTCTTGCATAATAAAGCATTGAAAAGGATTGCAGCGAAAATCAATTTTGTTTTCATTAATTTCAAATTAAATGTGAATCTTTTTGTGTTGTTTCATGTTGTGAGTTTGTCTTACAGCAGGCGTCTCCCATTGATCAATCATCGTTTATATAATGGGTGCAAAGTACCGGAATTCTTTGTTTTAATAAATCATGATTCTCAATAATTGCATCCCCTGTAAAACCCGCCAATTCATAATGACTACGCCTTCAATAATTATATATTTTAGCGGTGCTGCATATTTCTACCTATTCTAAATGAAAGCAGATCTTCCAAAACTAAAGCGGATAACAATTTATCCGATAAAATCCCTGGACGGAATTTCTTTACAGAAGGCAATGATAACAGAAGGCGGATGTTTATTGCATGACAGAGAATATGCAATGAGTGATGAAGAAGGGAATTTTATTATCGGTAAATCAAATCCACTGGTTCATAGTTTGCGCTCGTTGATAGATTTTGAAACTGAAGTTGTCTCATTTCGAAACCGGGATGAAACAGCGTGGAACCAATTTCATTTGCAAAACGAAAAGTCAGCGATTCAAAATTACCTGTCAGATTTCTTTGGTACTTCTGTAATCTTCCATCAGAATATAACCGGCCGCTTTTTGGACATTCCTGACATCAGCGGTCTAACCGTTCTTTCAACAGCAAGTTTGAAAGCAATTTCAAAATGGTTTGGCAAAATGACTTTGGAGGAGACAAGAAAACGGTTTCGTGCAACAATTGAAATTGAAGGAGTGCGGGCATTTTGGGAAGACCATTTATTTTCTACAGAAGGAAAAGGCATTGAATTTAAGATCGGTGATGTAACGGTATTCGGAATGAGTCCGAGGGAAAGATGTGTTGTCCCTACCCGAAATCCGGAAAATGGAGCGGTTATTCACGCCTTTCCGAAAACTTTTACGCAGAAGAGAGCTGCTTCATTGCCGGAATTCTCAACACTTACAGGATATCGACACCACTATTATCTCACGGTAAACTGTTATCTTCCTCCAACGGAAATTGGAAAATGGATTAACGTTGGGGATGAAGTTAAAATTATTGGAGAAAAAGTTTTTTTTAAAAAGTAGTATAGTCAGTCTGAAGAAACTAAGCGCTGTCAAGTCCTGTCACTTAATCAAGAACAATGCTTGAATTTCTACGAACGAACTATCCACAATCATTCAGATATTTGCACCTCCCATGGAAAGCAATTCTGAAATCGCAACAGTCGTCCACCGCCACTTCATCATCCACAAACCCTTTGGTTACCTGTGCCAGTTTGTGTGTGATCAGAAAAAGAAAAAATTGCTGGGTGAACTCTACGATTTTCCCGGGGGCACAATGGCTATCGGTCGTTTAGATGAGGACAGTGAAGGTCTCCTGCTCCTCACCACTGATGGCAAAATGAGTGAGCTCATCCGCAGCCGCAGAACAGAAAAGGAATATTACGCGCAGGTGGATGGTCTGATAACTGATGAAGATATTGCAAGACTTCGGCTCGGTGTAGAAATAGGAATCAGGAATGTGAAATACCGGACCTTACCCTGCAAAGTGACGTTGCTTCAAAATGCACCCGGCTTTGCCCCGCGCACAAAAAAAATCAGGGACGACAGGCATGGACCCACCTGTTGGATATCAATTACGCTCACCGAAGGGAAGCTTCGCCAGGTCAGGAAAATGACCGCCGCTGTTGGCTTTCCTACGTTGCGATTAATGCGTGTTCGTATCGGAGCAATTCACCTCAACGACTTGAAACCCGGTATGGTGGAGGAGGTTATCAGTTTTGATAGTCATCGGTTTCCCAACTAACTTTATTTTGAAGTAATTAGGTTTCATGTCATAATTACTAACCCCACAAAAGTTTAATCAGGAGATAGGAACTCAGAAATGTAAATCCGAAAAAAACCGGATCACTTTTTCTTTTTCGCTGTTGCAGTAACAGGCACCCCATTATCAACTATTTCGAAGCTGATATTCTTAAACCAGATTTGACCTTTTCCTTCCAGGATAACTCCACAGGTAATCATATATGCATATTG
>JBDTTM010000434.1:0-3606 GCA_039930605.1 Bacteroidota bacterium | reverse complement strand
GTCAGACTAATTTTTGTCCAACTGCTTACAAAGACGGAATCGTTTTCGTGAGTGACCGCTCAACGGAATCTGCACCACGCAAAATGTATGCATGGACTGGGAAACCGTTTCTTGATCTTTATTTTTCAAAACAGGATAAGACAGGTTCATGGTCTATTCCTGAAGCATTGAAAGGCGATGTAAACGGCGTGTACCATGACGGACCGGCGGCTTTCGGCAACGACAGCACGATGTATTTTACCCGCAATAATTATGTGAAGAGGAAAACAAAAAAGGATGACGATGATGTGGTGAAATTAAAAATCTACCAGAGCAACTGGACAGGAACAGGTTGGTCTTCTCTTACTGAAATGCCTTTTAACTCGGATGATTATTCTACAGGTCACCCGGCTTTGACAAAAGATGGCAACACGATGTATTTTGTAAGTGACATGCCAGGTGGACTCGGTGGTACCGATCTTTGGATGGTGAGTAAGGCCAATGGGAAATGGGGAAGTCCAATGAATATGGGACCACAAATCAATACTGCATACAATGAAATGTTCCCGTCCGTTTACAAAGATTCTCTTTTGTATTTCTCGTCGCAGGGACATCTCAACATGGGTGGACTCGATGTATTTTATGCAAGTAAAAATGGAACGGGCTGGAATGATCCTGTGAATATGGGCTACCCGCTGAATTCAAGCCAGGATGATTTCGGTATGCTGATGAATGACAGTGCTAATGGAGGCATGATTTCCAGCAACCGCGCAAACTCTTTGCAGGACAACATCTATTCATTCAAAATAAATGACCTGCGGTTTACGCTTCGCGGAATTGCAGTGATGAAAAATACGCAGGCTCCCCTGGAAGACGTTGTCGTTGAACTGTTGAACAAAACAACTGGCAAGCGCGAATCAATGACAACCGGGCCTGACGGAACATTCATGTTCAAATTGGATCACAATTCAGATTTTGTGGTAGTTGGATCGAAGGATAATTTCTTTACCAATACAGAGACTCTTACCACGATCGGCAAAACAGTTTCCGAGGATATGGAAGTAACGCTGAAGCTGGAAATGGAACAGATCATTATCAACAAGCCAATCGTATTAGAGAATATCTATTACGATTTGGATAAGTCGGATATCCGTCCGGATGCTGCCGCCGGCCTCGATAAACTGGTTTCAATCATGAAGGACAATCCTGGAATCACTATTGAGCTGTCATCACATACAGATTCCCGTGCTGATGATAAATACAACATGAGTCTTTCCCAGCGCCGCGCAGAAAGTGCAGTCGCTTATATCATTGCCCAGGGGGTTGTTAATCAGCGAATCTCAGCAAAAGGATATGGTGAAACAAAACTCATCAACCGTTGCAAGAACGATGTGAAGTGCACAGAAGAAGAGCACCAGCAAAACCGCAGAACAGAATTTAAGGTAACCGGCATGGGTATTAATAAACCAATGTAGAGGAAGTGCCGACGAAGCGGTTCGGAGCGATTTTTTTGTTGACTAAAGTTTTGTAGTTACAGTAAAACGATTTTCTTCGTTATTGTTTTTTCTCCGTCTGTAATTTTTACAAAATAAATTCCCTTTGGATTAGAGGTTAAATCTATGGCTGTGCTTTGGTCGGTGAATTTTTCTTTATGAAAAATTTCCTGACCGATGGAATTTAAAATGGAAATATTTTTTTCTTCTTTATTTGCTGATTGTATTTGCAGATTGAATTTACCGGTGGCGGGATTGGGATAGAGAGAAAAATTTAACTCATCATTTTGCTGGTTATCTTTATCATTTTCAGGATTGGCTGAATTAGCGAGACGCGCCTGGTAGATGAGGCAGGTATTATCCACGGATGCGGAAGTTAAATTATAAGTATTGTTATTAAAAGGTTGAAGTCCATCTCCATTAATACCATTATGATATGTCGTGTTAGTCCATATATTATCCTCCCATGTATATCCATTATCTATTTTGTATGCCTGATCCAGAAAAATTCCGTGAGGGGTAAAAGTAATACTGCCTCCTGAACATGCGCTGTAGCTTACGCTTGTATATGCAGGCGAAACAATGATGAAGTTTGGATCAGGGGTTAATGACGAAAAAAGAGATTGGTTCTGCATAACTAAGTTAATCATGTTTGCGGTAATTGTCGGTCGCAAGGGGCTACCTGTAGTCCACGCACCATCACTGTTATTACACCAATAAGATGAATTGACATTGACGATTGTTCCTGAAGTGAACGTTTTTTTAAAAACCATTAGAGGATAGTAACATCTTTCACGGTGGTTATAATGAGGATTGCCATTCTCAGAGTTATCGGGATTATAAACATGCGGGTCTACATAATATGGTTCGCCATAGTCATATCCAACAATTTCGCCACGGTAGAAACCGAGCGCAGAAATATCGAGAACGGGATCTTGAATAGTAGCATCTGTTATTAAATTTCCATTCGCATCAAGCGGCTGACCATTCATATTGGTTTTAATTAAAGTACCATCGTATTCCTCATAAGATGGTGGTATCGAAACCACATCATGAATTTGTAAGCTTGTATTGGCTAACAGAGGAGATTGTGTATTGTCTTGAATTAAATGAAATCCATGATAGTGCGAATCCACAGTATAATTATACAAACTTATGTACCGATGTCCATAACCTCCACGTATAAACTCAGAACCAATACTGTTACGAATAGAGTATTTCAAAAATGGAGCTCCCCATTGGCAAGTATAGTGTAACGGGTCGGTGCTTAGTATAGGGTCATTTGCAAAATGACCGGTCGCAGAACCCCAGTATGCTCCTCTGTAAACAGTCAATTTTGTATTGTCGGGGACTCCAAACTGGTCTTCATATCTCACCTGTCCCCCCTGCGTGTCTCCGCTCAGAATAAGTGCGTCTTTACCTGCATCAACGAACCTGTCAAAGTTCAGCCGCGCCTGCCTTGTCCAGTATTCGCTGTGACCGGGAAGAATTAAAAGCTTGGCACTTGCTATTTCATTCCAGTCATCCATGTCCATATCGGAAATAAAGTTCAGATGATATACTGGGTTGTGATTTGCTGCATATGTTCTTACCCAATCGAGGAATCCGTCATCAGAGAAAGCATATGCCGCTTGGTATTGCGGCCGCTGAAACGAAACGGTTGTATAGGTGGTTGTTGTTCCGGCATCATACAAACTATGGCCGCCCGAGGCTGTATAAGCATTAATCGTATTGGTGGCACAAACAATTGTAATATTATCAACTGATGTGTTGTCTCCTTTTATAATAATTGGAATTTTATTATCCAATAGATAATAACCGCTTTTAAAAGTAGCGCTCAAAGGAGGAACTATCCATGTATTAGTGGGCTGATATTGAAAGCCGATTTTCCAGGGCTCATTGGCTGCATTTGGAAGATTAGGCTGATCATCTGTACTAAACCCATTAATGATTGTTGAAGTTTGCGAATGATCAAGGTTATAAAGTGTAAATGAAGTTGTAGTACTTCCTGAAACGGACTTCGTATAGAAAACAACCGTCTCACCGGAGCGATAAGATGATTTATCCGTATACCCATAATTGGTAGCATGAAGTTGAGCAGCGCAATGTAATGAGGCAATGCAAAACAAAATAA
>JBDTTM010000433.1:0-3606 GCA_039930605.1 Bacteroidota bacterium | reverse complement strand
CTCACCAAATTCGGAAGCATCATGATCATGGCGCTGATTGGAATTGTGGTTGCCAGCTTAATCAATATGTTTTTAAAGAGCAGTGGAATGAGCTACATCATCAGTTTTATTTCTGTAATCGTTTTTACAGGATTGACTGCTTATGACGTTCAGAAAATAAAAAACATCGGTGCAACTGCCGAACCGGGAACTGAAGCAACAGCTAAAATGAGCATCATGGGTGCGCTTACATTGTACCTGGATTTCATCAACCTGTTCCTTGCTTTGTTGAGATTGTTTGGAAGCAGGAGAAACTAGGTAGCTTTTCGAATAGAGAAATTGAAATCTATTAAAAATTAAAAGAGAGGGATACGAAAATTGCATCCCTCTCTTTTTTTGCTATCAACTTTACTGTTTTACCATCTTCTTTGTCTCAATTACTTTTCCATCAGCAATAAGAGTGTATGTATATATACCGCTTGATAAGTCAGGTGCATACACATTTAATTCACCTTTTCCCTTTTCGTTGATAACAACTGTGCGAAGCACTGTTCCATTATTATCATAAAAAAGGATTTGAGCACTTTTAATGTCATCTGATATAAAGAAAGAAATTTTTGTTTGATCATGAAAAGGATTTGGATTATTTTGATCAAGGATAATTGTCTTTGAATTCTTCAACTCCACATCTATTGAATTCACACTTCCTTCTTCTTCCTCTCCATCACCTGGATTTCTATTCCGCTGACCACCACCATTGAGAATATCAATTTGCGTTTGTAAGCCTTCAATAATTTGCTGTTGTTCTTTCATCCCTGCAATTAAAAATGGTATGAACTCAGTGTAATTAAGAGCCTTGAAATCAATTGCATCATAAATTACATTTCCCAATGAATCATATCGGGGTGGATGGACACAAGACTTGACAAGTTGAGGTAATATATTTTCTACATCTTGCGCCAATAAACCAAAATGAGTTCCGTCCTCTAACTGCATAGAAATATTCTGTTCCCTTTTAAAAGTATAAGATTTGGGATTTAATTGATTAATAATATCCAATGGATTTACGATATTCTGAATATTGTCTTTTAAATTCAAATCCGAAGCCAAATAATTTCCAGTCGAACAAAATACATCTCCATTAAAATATCCAGCAAAATCCGGTGCAGTACCAGGTAAACATGGAATAGGAGCGCAAGGCCCGATTCCTAAATCTCCAAACACAGCATAATTAATTATTCCCATATTAGGAGCTTTCGTAAAACCTTCGACACCATACGCAAATCCCGGAGCAGGAATACCTGCGGCACTAACAGCTTCAAAATATCCGCCCCAAACCGGTGCTGCTGAATTAGGTCGCTTGCCTGAGCCAAACAATCCATAGGTTCCGGCTTTGGTATCGCCATCACCACTAAACTTACCACCAATTAATTGGTTACATGCTCCGTGAGCTAAATTATTAGTTGTACACCATATACCATAGGCATCGTCTAAAGGATTACCTGAATTTGTTTCCGCGGAAAATTGTCCAGCTACTGCCATTTGTAGTCCAGGTAAAGTCTTTTTATCAACACAAAGTCGTGTGCGGGGATTGGTAATAATTCCCATACCAATATTATTTTTAACACCCCCTGGAGCAATTGGTTCAGTAAAATAAATATCATGATTTGCCAATGGTATTTCTCTGTCATTTACCAAATCTGCACCTGCACCGGTTAAATATGTATGTCCCAATTGTACTCGGTTTGATAATAGGTCTATTGAAGTTCCGTTATATGCGCCTGCAGCACCAACATCATCAGTTAAACCGACATTTCCATCTATATCAACAGTAAGTACTTTACCCCAAGCAGTTATTCGGGTTTGATTATATGGATTACCAAACGTATTATTGGAAGAAGATTTTTTCACCTGGGTAAATCTTAATCCTGTTGCTGTATTTGATGATCTTAATGGATCAGCATTAATCTCGAGGCTATTTTGTGGGCCGATGCCTCCATTTAATGTACCTGACAGTCCAATTCCAACAAACGTACTGTGGTGAATACTGCTAAGCGTAAAATCACCACCTAAAATCATCTGGTCATTATTGTTAACAACCGCATGAGCGCCAATTGAAGAAGCATTGATTAAATTATTTGCACCAACATCAGCATTTGTGCCTATCATAGTATTGTGCTGTCCAGTTGTATTAGCGAGGCCCGATTGATAGCCTAAAAATACATTATTGAAACCAGTAGTCGAAATTCCACCTGATTGATAGCCTATGTAAGTATTATAATTTGTCGCATTTAAATGTCCTGCAAAGACCCCGAAAAAAACATTTTGATTACCACTAACATTCTGATCTCCGCAATGCGCTCCAATAAATGTATTCTCAGAACCAACGTCGTTTTTAAATCCAGCATTATCACCAAAGAAACAGTTATGAAATCCTCCACTTCCAGTTGTTCCAGTAAACAACCCTGCTTCTAAACTCACAAAAGTATTTTCAAATGAATTTGAATTTTGAACATTATAACCTGCATGATAGCCTATGAGGACATTGCCTATCCCATCTGTTATTTTCTTTCCCGCTTCTGTTCCCACAGCTACATTTTTTTCTCAAGATGTCAATATCATTCCCACACCCGCTCCAAGGAAAAGATTTCCAAAACCTGGTTTTTGAACTACAATACTGTCTGCAATTCTATACCCATTATTAAGGATGCTTGTAGTGAGGTTAATGTCATTACTGACTTCAAACTGAGAATTGGTTGAAACACTAAATGTATTAACTCCAACTTTACCATTGGCAAGAATCATCATTCTTTGTAGCAAAGTCGTTCCATTGTGTGTTTTAAAGAAAATATTTTTTGTCCCGGTATTAAATGCATTTTCGACTATTAAATCGGTTGCTGTACCGGCAGTTCCATCCCAACCAATAAGATCATTTGGATTGCCAAGTGGGACATTGCCAAGATTACCTCCTTGAGCGAAGATCATTAAACCCGAAAATACAAAAATCATTACCAATGCGAGTTGAAGTAAATTTGTTTTCATTTTAATTTGATTTTGAAATTCTGTTTGAACTATTTTGAAATAATAAATTTAGATGATTGGAATATTTTATTCTTATTTTGAAGACAATAAAAATAAGTTCCAGAATTTAAATTTTCACAATCTAAAACAACTTCGATTTCCTTTCCGGCTAATATTGAAACTGTTTTTATTGTTTGAAATTGAGAGTTATAAATTATTAACTCATAATCCTCAAGATTGCCAGGAGAAACTGCATTGAAATAAATCTTTCCTGAAGAAGGATTTGGAAAAACTTTTACGAAAGAACTGGATTGAATTAACGTGGAAATTATTTCTGGAAGACTGCCGCAAAGACCGTAAATAAAAAATTGAAGTTGACGGTTAAACAACATAAGCTTTGCACCCGTATTTGTATTTGTAATACCATGGATTTCAATTGTACCGACATTAGCACCATAAGCATAAGGAAGAGTCACACTATCCTTTTCAAATAATAAAGTTCCATCAGTTCGAAATACATAAAAATTCAAAGTATCTCTTGCATTCTGGGATGTTATTACGGGGGACACTAAATAGTAGCATATTTTCTTAAGCAGCATATTTTAC
>JBDTTM010000432.1:0-3611 GCA_039930605.1 Bacteroidota bacterium | reverse complement strand
AGGATTTCTTTCACCATCTCCTGCCAGAAATCAACGTTGGGAGTCTGCTCGAGCATTGTTCTCCATTCTGTTGCAAATAACATCCTGTCGTTTTGTGCACGCGGACTCCATACAGCAGGTCCTTTCGATTTGTTCAGCATCCGGAATTGAATCATCGTCCTGTCGGTAACGATTCCTGAATAGCCGCCAATGGCATCTATCTCCCTGACTATCTGACCTTTAGCTATTCCTCCCATCGCAGGATTGCAACTCATTTGTGCAATTGTCTGCATGTTCATGGTGATCAAAAGAACTTTTGAACCCATGTTTGCAGCAGCAGCAGCGGCTTCACAGCCGGCATGGCCTGCTCCGACAACAATTACATCATATTCAGAATGCATGCGGCAAAGTTAGTTCATGTTTAGCGAGGAAAAAATTTATTGACTGCTCCGTCTGAATAGAATAATGTGTTTCGTAACTGTAAGGCAGTTACTAAGCGTATAAAAAATAAAGTCGAACAAAATCTTTGTCTGTGAACACAACTGACATACTTTTACGCCCCATCATTTTTCCAGAGTGAGCAAACACACACTTAATACTGTCACCACCGCAGGTTTGCTGATTACACTTGGTATCATCTACGGTGACATCGGTACTTCTCCGCTGTACGTAATGAAAGCCATAGTCGGCAAGCAGCCAATTGATGCTGATGTTGTGCTTGGCGGCATCTCCTGCATTTTATGGACGCTCACTTTACAAACAACAGTGAAGTATGTGATACTTACTCTTCGCGCAGATAATAAAGGTGAAGGAGGAATTTTTTCACTTTATACTTTGGTGAAAAGACTCAAGTTTAAGTGGCTGATAATTCCGACCATCATCGGCGGAAGTGCGTTGCTTGCCGATGGTATCATCACTCCATCCATTTCTGTTTCTTCTGCAGTGGAAGGGTTGCGTTACTTCAGCGAATCGATCGATACAGTACCAATTGTAATTACCATTCTCACCGCGCTGTTTATTATTCAGCAATTCGGAACAGGTTTCGTAGGAAAATTTTTCGGACCGATTATGCTTGTGTGGTTTTTGATGCTTGGTGGGTTAGGCGTGATGTCACTCATTCATTATCCCGCGGTAATCAAAGCTGTGAACCCTTATTATGCATATGAATTATTGGCGGACCATCCTGGTGGTTTTTGGTTGCTGGGTGCCGTGTTTCTTTGCACCACAGGAGCAGAAGGACTTTACAGCGACATGGGTCACTGTGGAAGAAAAAATATCCGCATCAGCTGGATATTTGTAAAGACAATGTTGCTGCTGAATTATTTCGGACAGGGAGCATGGCTGATCACGCACCAGGGAGAAGTATTGAATGAAAGGAATCCTTTTTACTCTGTGATGCCTGAGAGTTTCCGTTGGATCGGTTTGATCATTGCCACCATGGCAGCAGTCGTTGCCAGCCAGGCCCTGATCAGCGCATCATTCACATTGATCAATGAAGCCATGCGGCTGAACTTCTGGCCGCGCGTACGTACTAAATTTCCCAGCGACCTGAAAGGTCAAATTTATATTCCAAGCATCAACTGGATGTTGTATGTGTGTTGTGTTGGTGTCGTTCTTTATTTCAAAGAAAGTACCCACATGGAAGCGGCATATGGACTCACCATTAACTTTGATATGCTGATGACAAGCACATTGCTGGTATTTTATCTGTACCTGAAAAAATACCGCATGGAACTGATCGTGCTTTTTGCAATTACCTATGGCACCATTGAGTTTTCCTTCCTGGTTGCCAACTTCAGCAAATTTATTCATGGCGGATATGTGAGTTTCCTCATTAGCGCTGTGATGATTACGGTGATGTGGTGTTGGTATAACGCCCGGAAAATCAGGAACCGTTTTGTGGAGTTTGTGAAGCTGAAAGAATACATGAACCTGTTGCGCGATTTGAGCCACGATTTTTCCATACCGAAGTATTCCACGCACCTTGTCTACCTCACCAGTGCAAATAACTTTGATGAAATAGAAGCCAAAACTATTTATTCGATTCTCCAGAAGCAGCCGAAGCGGGCTGATGTGTATTGGTTTGTACACGTAGATGTATTGTACGAGCCTTATACCATGGAATATAAGGTAACTGAACTGATGAAAGGAAATATCATCCGTATTGATTTCCGCCTCGGGTTCCGTGTGGAACCGCGCATCAATTTTATGTTCAGGAAAGTGGTGGAAGATCTCGTTAAAAATTTCGAAGTGGATATTACCTCGCGGTACGAATCCCTCGGAAGAAAAAACCTGATCGGCGATTTCAGGTTTGTGGTGATGGAAAAATTCCTTTCTTATGAAAACGATCTGCCGGTAAGTGAGAAAATTATTATGGACATTTATTTTTTCCTGAAGCAATTCAGTTTGAGTGAAGAGCGGGCTTTCGGATTGGATACAAGTTCTGTCACAGTAGAAAAAGTACCGATGGTGGTGGCGCCACTAAGAGAAATGTCGCTGAAGAGAGTCCGGTAGTAAACAGCCAGTGGATTGGTTGATAAGTTAATTAGTTGATTTGTAAAATCCAAAACCGATCAACCATTTAACTTAATTGCAAGAAGGCTGTTTACCAATTACCTATATAACCATTTAGCCAATCATAAATTATCTAGTCAGCTATGTCCCTCAATCCCAAAAAAGCCACCGAGTCCCTAACAGTAATGACAGAAATCGTACTTCCCAACGACACCAACGCATTGGGCAACCTGATGGGTGGACGACTGTTGCATTGGATGGATATCTGCAGCGCTATGTCGGCGCAGCGTCATTGCCGGAGAGTGGTGGTAACTGCATCGGTAAACAATGTTTCATTTGATCACCCGATAAAACAGGGCAGTATTGTTACCATCCAGGCGAAGGTTTCACGCGCATTTACAACTTCAATGGAAGTTTACATTGATGTGTGGGAAGAAGACCGAGTTACCGGCGAAAAGAAAAAATGCAATGAAGCCATTTATACTTTTGTAGCTGTTGATCAAAATGGCGCACCGCTGCCGGTTCCTGAACTGGTGCCGGAATCAGAAGAAGAAATTAAACGCTATGGCGGGGCGTTGAGAAGAAGGCAGCTTGCTTTAATTCTTGCGGGTAAAATGAAACCGCATGAAGCAACGGAACTCAAAGCTCTTTTCGAATGATAATAACAAAATTAAGAATTCGCGATTCACAATGCACAATGAAACAGCCGTAATGATTTTGGATTTCAAATCGTGAATTGTGCATTTATAATCGTGCATTATTCTTTGACCACTTTTCCGCGCCAGGTTTTTTCTCCGGAGGTTGCCTGGATGATGTAAATGCCAGAAGTTAAATCTCTGATGTCAATCGTAATTTCATTATTGTTTGCGGGATAATTACGCGTAAAGACTTTTTCTCCGAGAAGATCGTAAAGCTCAAGTGTATTAATTAATAGATTCTTGTTCTTTATTGTCAACTCACTGGTAGTCGGATTGGGAGCAATGATTAGAGAAGAATAAGGAATGCTATAGGGTACCGTGCTTATTAAAGACGTATCCAATTCTAATAGGTCGCCCGAAACAGGAACCTGACCGTTAATACCGTTGAAATCAAAAATCTTATTGAAATTTGTATTTGCC
>JBDTTM010000431.1:0-3613 GCA_039930605.1 Bacteroidota bacterium | reverse complement strand
CTTGCTTAATCCATAGAAATCACGAATTTCCACTAAGGAGTTAGTGTTAATTCGTAATTCGTGGCGAGTACAAACCTCGCAGCAGAGCTGCGAGGAATTCTTGAGATTGAATGCTGCCCTCTTAAACCTAGGAAAAACTTTGCAAATTTTACCTGCTTATAGCGCAAATCGGAACATGCAGCCTTACACCAAAATTCGCACCCATATCACGAACACCAATATATTTAACGAGAGATAATTGGTTGAAATAACCCGTATTCAAAATATTGGTTCCGAAAATGTCAAACGTTGCTTTTTGTTTGCCTAATTTGAATGACGCTCCAATATGAATGTCTAAAAGAGTATATCCTTCAAAGTCAAAACCTTCAGCTTTTGCTGCATCCGCATCTAACTTTTCATAATACGATAAATTACCCTGGTCAGAATAATTACTCACGACACATGCGAAATATGCATCCGTAAATTTCCAGAGTTTGGATTTCATCAACCTTAATTCACCGACGAGTTTTCCGGCAGGGATGTATGGGAGATTTTTATTTCCGTTGATTGGATTTTCGAGCGTTCCCTTCGTCATCGAATAAGAAATACTTATGTCAAGCCATTTTGCAGAAGCAGGGTGAATATCAAAACCAGCTTCAATTCCGGAAAGTGTTGCATCGCCTTGCTTGTAATCATAAATTGGCAAAGTATCGCGTCCGTCAGGGGTTATTCGCACCATTGTATCAGAGGTACTTTCTATATAAATGTAATTCTTAATCATATTCAAATAACCGCCGAGATTGAATGTGATAAATTGATTTTCCCAAATCAGCCCGAGATCGCCTTCCATGTTTTGCTCAACTTTTAATTCAGCATTGCCTCTTTCGAAACGATAGGTTCCTTCATGTTTTCCAAAAGTTCCCAGTTGTGCATAGTTCGGCGCACTGAAACCTGTTGCACCATTCAGCTTCACAGTAAAATGTTCGCCGGCATGGTAACATGCACCGAGTGAAAAGGAAACTGGCGTATAATCTTTTTTAAAATCCGTTTCAAGTTTTTGAATTGTATCAATTGAGGAACCGGGAAAATCGCTATAATGAAATTGAACAAAAGTATCTTCTTCAGCTACTCCTTGCTTTTCATAACTCTCAGCTTCAATATGGCGCATATCGTAACGCACGCCACCGAGTAAATTCAGTTTATCAAGGTCGAGCCGCAATAAGCCATAACCTGCGATATCACTTACGTCTGCATTGGGAACGAGTGCTTCCTTTCCATTATTTTCATTTTTCAGAAATGTTCCCTGGGACCCAATCGTGACACCAAATTTCCTTTCAACATTGCTCGTCCATTTGATATCATAAGTTGTCGTGTTCAGAATCAAACCGATTGCTGCGTCATCAGGTTTTTTGTTTGTGCCCTCCGGTTCAAATTCCTTTCTGTCATTCACCTGGTAGCCGATATTCAAATTCACTTTTGATTTGCCCGTTATGAAAGTATTCTCGAGGGAAATAATATGCGTGGTAACATCCTGGTAAGGCGCTTCCATCTCGCGGCCAAAGCGAACTTCCTCTTCATCCTCCGCTGCTTTTACAGAATCAGGTACAGCACCTTCATCTTCTACAATTCCCAATTGCTGGTTGAAGAAACTGTATGAGAATTTGCTCACACCCCATTTTTTGCTGACGCCTGCATTTACTTTCGCAATCATATTCATAAACCTGCTGTTCGCTGCGACAGGTTCCGCTTCTTTCCCTGCAGATTTATCCTTGTCTTTTTCACCTTCGCCCTGCAGATAGCTTGTATGAGAAGCACCGCCCAGGCGAATACCGTAAAAGAATCCATTCTTACCAGTGCTTTTCAAACCGATATCACCATCGATGCCAACAGTATTAGAACCAAAACCCAGGTTCAGATCGGATTGCGTTGTACCAGCTGCGGCCGGTTTCTCATCCACAAAAATCAATGCGCCACCAAGTGCATCTGCTCCATAAATTAATGCAGCAGGTCCCCGTACAATCTCAACATTCTCAACACCGACATCTGAAAGACCCAGATCATGGTGGTCATCCCATTGCTGATTTTCGATGCGTGTTCCCTGGCTGTACAACATGATTTGGTTGAATGACAGTCCGCGTATCACCGGTTTGCCGATCCCATTCCCAATGGTAATTTTATCAATCCCCGGCTGGTAGCTCAGGTTACCCATTACGGAAGGCGAACTGTATTTCCTGATACCGGCTTGTGAAATACTGACGGCAGAAAATGGAACATTGTCAGGAAGCTTTGTATTACTGGATGTTACTAGTACCTCTTCAAGTTCAGTTGCCGAAAGCTCCATGGTGACTTCCAATGCAGCGTTAGTTTCAGAAGTCACGGTTTTCACTTGCGATTTATATCCTACTGAAGTAAACTGGATATTCAAACTTGTTTTGGGAAGATTGCTTAAAGAAAAACTTCCCTTGTCATCTGTGGTTGTCCCTGTTTGGAGATCAGGAATAAAAACTGACACGCCTGCTATACCGGCTTTTTTCGAATCAGTAACTGTTCCACTCAATGATTGTTGTGCGAATGTGTTTGTTGTAATAATAAATAAGGAGAGTATGTAAATTATCTTTTTCATGTAAAATTGTTTTTTTTGGATGCCATTCAAAATTTTGCGAATGCTTCGTCACGGGATGAACGAAATCAATCAGCACCATTTCAATGCATGAAGAATTAAATAAATAAACGGAAAGAAAAACGATGGCGCTTCAGACTACATCCGGCGGGACGAAAAAGGAATCAGTGGTTCCTGCCGCGAAAAAATTATAACATACAGATTCTAAAATCATGTGAACGCCGCAATCAGGTTTGACTTCCAAAAGCAATTTCGCTGACTCAAAAACAGATAATTTGGTGATGGTATTTGATTTCGGACTGGATGAACATTTATTATCAAAACAATTATTGGTATGAACATCCAGGGAGGAGAGTATTGTTTCTTCGTCATTGTCACGCTGACAATGACAGACGATTAAACTCCCTTTAAACTCTTTATATTTTACATCAAATAATTTCCCCTCATGAATGAGTTCATGTTCATTGATAAAAAATGTTTCCCCTGAATTTTCGCTTGAGACAACAACAATTTCAAGATTATCTTTTTCAAACCCTCCATGCCACTCCTCTTTTTCTATTGCATTTAATTTCAGAAAAAATAACCACTGCCAGCCAAGGATGCTGAAAAGAAAAACGGGGAGCATGGCAAGTGTTAAGGTCCTTTTCATGAGAAGGGGCGAATATAGGAAGAATGCACGATGCACGATTGAGCAGCCAATGCAGTCGGTAGTCGGAAGACAAAGGACAATAGACAATAGACAATAGACAATAGACAATAGACAATAGACAAAAGGCAGTTGGCAGTTGGCAAGTAACAGCCAAAAGACAGCAGGTAGTAAGCAATAGGCAATAGACAGCCAAAAAACGAGCGATGAGAGAAAGTGTAAGGCGGATGGGAGAAGACAGAATACAATAGGCAGTTGGCAGTTGGCAGTGGGCAGTGGGCAGTGGGCAAACAACAGCCAAAAGACAGCAGGCAGTAAGCAATAGGCAATAGACAGCCAAAAAACGAGCGATGAGAGAAAGTGTAAGG
>JBDTTM010000430.1:0-3629 GCA_039930605.1 Bacteroidota bacterium | reverse complement strand
ACTATATAGATGGCGATGATGTGAGTTTTATAATGCCAGGGAGTTATGACCACGATAAACCCTTAGTAATAGAATGTGCCAGGGAAGAAGATCAGCCTATGGGTATTGGCTATCAGCCTCAATGGTGTAGTTATTTTGGTGGTAATTCTTTTGACGAAGGGAAGGCAGTTGGAACAGATTCTGATGGGAATGTTTATTTTACTGGGTTTACTCAAAGCTCAAATTTTCCAACTCTAACCGGCTTTCAAATTCTAAATCCGGGAAATGGTACAGATGCTTTCATTTCCAAATTCGGAAAAACTGGTGATCCGTCCAGTTATCCTGACGCAACAATTGATGAATTATTATGGAGCACATACTATGGAGGTTCTGCCCATACTGTTAAAGGCTTAAGTATAGCGGTATCTGGCGATGGAAGTACCGGAAAAGTATTCGTTGCTGGTAGTGCAAATGGTGAGGCATCCTTTCCCGTGTTCGCTGCAAACTCAGAGTATAATCAAACTTTTTTCCCTTCAAATCACACTACGGGAGTTATAATAGGTTTGGATAATGCAAGCGGAGGTGGCGGAGCAACCCCTTATAGATACGCAAGCTATTTCGGGGGCAGTGGCAGCAGTGGGGTCGGTGCCGAACAAATAAATGCAATTAAAATTGATGGAAGTGGTAATATTTATATTGCCGGGACAACAAACAGCGCAGCATGTAGTTCCGCTTACTATTGCAGCGTACCTGGTGATTTTGGATTCCCAATCTGCAATGCATCAGGCGCAGGATTAGTGAATCAAGGAAATGGTGATGCTTTTATTGCAATGTTTGATAATACAGTGCAATTACAATGGAGTACTTTCTATGGCGGTTCAGAAACTGATGTGATCAATGCAATCGCTATTGATTCCGACAATAATCTATATGTGGCAGGAGAAACGAATAGCGGAAGCAGTGCTGCAACACCGTTTCCTGTCACTACATCAGGCAATTACGATCAATCATTTGGAGGTGGAACCAGTGACGCATTTGTTGCCAAATATTCTGGCACATCTCGTCAATGGTCAACTTTCTTTGGTGGTAGCGGCAGTGATGCTGCGCTTGCAATTACTATTGACCAAGAAAATAAAGTTTATTTCGGTGGCATCACTTCAAGTTTTACTCCAGCGCCAATTTATGATAACTTATGCGTAGTCACTTCTAATGATTGTAATGAGCCTCCAGCTGGTAATTTTCCTATTGCCGATGGTAATTTTACTGGTTCAGTCGGTACTCCTTTTTATATTCAAAATGTTCCATTCGGAGGTGGGCCTGATCCTAATTGTGGCTATTCTTGCATCAATGCTTTATATGGTGGGGGTGGCACTGATGGTTTTATTGCTCGCTTCGATAAAAATGCAAATTTTGATTGGTCAACTTATGTCGGGGGGAGTGACAATGATAAAATTACAAGTTTAACCGTTGCAAATTATGAAGACTATGGTCATATACCTAAACATCGAATCTGCTTTAGTGGACAAACTTTTAGTACAGATTTCAGGGAGTATTCTCAAAGTAACGGTCTTCTAACTTATTTACGTTCCTACGATTGGCCAGCAAACCACCCTACTGCATTTGATCATAGTGGTTTTCTGGGTTTAGGCGAAATCCCTGATAGACTTTGTGTTCCTTGGACCACTTATTTTATTCAACAAGGTGCAAATAATCCGTCTTCAAATCCGCTACAAGATGATATAAATGCAATTTGCGCCTATGATCAGCACCTATATTACACAGGAAGTGTCATTAAAGATTTTGTTGGAAATAGCCCAGTCCCTCTCCAAAAGATGCTTAATATACCGACTGCCTACGGTGTTTTTGTACATAATGGTGGAGGAACTGATGTACTTATAGGAAGACATTCATTTGATAGACCAATATGGGATCAAATTCCTGAAAACAAAAAACAAGAAAGCTTTTCAGTTTATCCAAATCCGTCCACTGGGTCCTACACTTTGATATTAGAAAACACCCAATACAAAAAAATCAATTTACAGGTCTTTAATATGATGGGACAGATTTTGTTGAGCAAAGATAAAGAAGCGGGACACAATTCAGATGAAATAATTATTGACTTGTCAGGAAATCCTGTCGGTATTTATTTCTTACAACTTACACTTGATGATATTAAAATTTCTAAAAAAATTATTCTTCAAGAATGAGAAAAAAAGTTTTGCTTCTATTTTTAATTATTTCATTCTCATTGAAAGCCCAACACTGGCAAGACTTGGGGAACTATCATCAGTTTCCGGTAATATCACTTTGTTCAGATTCTTCATATTTATTTGCAGGAGAACAGTATTCTGTAACCAATGCTACCTTAGTTAGCCAATGGAATGGGTTACTATGGGATTCTGTTGGCTCTCATTGTACGTTACAGCCAAGAAAATTGATTATTTTCAGAGGCGATTTGATTTGTTCTGCATGTATTACAGGAGCAATTTCTTTTTGGAATGGAAATTCTTGGAATATTTTAGGACAGATTACTGGTTCAGCAAGTGGGCTTGATGTCAGTAATAATGAACTATATTTAACTGGGGACTTTGATTCAATAGGTGGAACACCGTGTAGCAGCATTGCAAAATGGGATGGTAATTCGTGGTCAAGAATTGATACCACAAAGTGGGATGGTCTTGGAGCCGCTAATTGTGCTGTTAGTTATAATGGAGAATTATTTATGGGCGGAAATTTTGCTAATTATAATAATTCTTTAAATAGACTTGTTAAATGGAATGGATTTCAATGGCAATCGGTAGGAAATATTTCTTTCGGTGCCATAGCAGGAGTTAATTGTATGATTGTTTACAAAGGAGAATTGTACATAGGTGGTTTGTTCAATGGAGTATTTCCTGGTGCAGCCGGTAATGGTATAGCCCGATGGAATGGTAGTAGATGGGATGATATGCAGGGCGGAATAGGCGATCCTCCAAGTCAGGTATTTGCTTTGCAGGTTTATAATGATGAACTGTATGTTGCCGGAAATTTTTCAACTGCGGGTGGAGTTCCTTCTTCCTGTATTGCTAAATGGGATGGTAGCAGATGGTGTAGTCTTGGAGGTTACTGTGATAATGGAATAGCTTGCATTGCAGTTTATGATAGTTCGATAATAGTTGGAGGTAGCTTTGATATTATTGGAGGAGATAGTATTTCTAAAGTTGCAAAGTGGGTTGGCGGAAATTATGTGGATTCTTGTACTACTCCAATTGGTATAAATGAGCAAGTTCAAGTATCGGAATTATATTTTTATCCAAATCCCATAACTGGAATATTAAACTTAGTATTTGATGCCATTGAGGGAAGTATCAAAAATATTCTAATCTATAATAATAAAGGACAAATAGTTTATTCGGAAAAGGTTACCGTTAGATCGCAATTTTATAATAAAGAAATTAATTTGAATTATCTTAACGATGGAATTTATCTTTTACAATTGAGTGGGGAAAAAATCATGGAAAGCCGAAAGTTCATTTTAGATAAACAATGAAGCTCATTAGCCTGGTCAATAGAGAAGATTAAATTCGCATCAAAGAAATCTTCTCTAATTGTTCTGTTGAGTGGAGTTTCCGCGCAAAGTGACCCACTGATTCCGCGCTAAAGAGGTCCAC
>JBDTTM010000429.1:0-3637 GCA_039930605.1 Bacteroidota bacterium | reverse complement strand
GATGAAAAACTTTCCCGTCCGTGGGCAATTCCCGGAACGAAAGGTTTGGAACACCGTATCGGTGGCATTGAAAAGCAACATGAAACCGGCAACATCAGCTATGAACCTGCCAACCATGAATTCATGGTACGCTTGCGCGATGCCAAAGTCGAAAAAATTGCTGACTACATTCCGAAAATTACAATTGAAGACGGAACGGAAAAAGGAAAATTATTGATACTGGGCTGGGGCTCTACTTATGGCGCTATCAAGAGTGCAGTGAAACAGGCGCGTTTAAAAGGATACGATGTATCTCATGCGCATCTCCGTTACATCAAGCCTTTCCCGAAAAACCTTGGAGAGATCTTATACAATTTCGAGCACGTCATCATTCCTGAAATGAATACAGGACAACTAATCAAGGTTATCCGTGATAAGTTTTTAATTCCTGCTGAAGGATTTAATAAGATCCAGGGAATGCCTTTTACAGCTGCGGAGATATTGAATAAAATTGAAGAGAAGTTAAAATAAAAAATTCCCCGGAACTTAAAGGGAAGAAAAATAAATAAAAGAATGGAAGCTACTCAAACCCCGGAAAAATTTACATCGAAAGAACTCGTTACCGACCAGGAAGTACGTTGGTGCCCCGGTTGCGGAGACTACTCGATATTGAAGCAGGCGCAGAACATTGTTCCTGAAATCGGTGTCGCAAGAGAGAATATTGTATTCATCAGCGGTATCGGATGTTCATCCCGTTTTCCATATTACATGGAGACGTATGGTATGCACAGCATTCATGGCCGTGCGCCTGCAGTGGCAAGCGGATTGAAAGCTGCACGTCCGGAACTCAGCATCTGGCTGGTGACAGGTGATGGAGATGGTTTGTCAATTGGCGGCAATCACATGATCCACATCCTGCGCAGGAATTTCAATTTGAATATTTTGTTATTCAACAACGAGATTTACGGTTTGACCAAAGGACAATATTCACCGACATCTGAAGAGGGAAAAGTAACGAAGAGTACACCGATGGGTTCCGTTGATCATCCGTTCAATCCGATTGCTTTGTGCATGGGTGCCGATGCGACATTCCTTGCCCGCACTATGGACCGCGATCCGAAACACCAACAAATGATTTTGAAGCGTGCGAACGATCACAAAGGTGCTAGCTTCGTAGAGATCTACCAGAACTGCAACGTATTTAATGACGGTGCTTTTGAAGTGTATACTGAAAAGTCTTCCAAGAAGACGGAGACCATTTTCATGGAAAGTGGTAAGCCACTGGTGTTTGGAGAAAATGCAGATAAAGGAATTAAACTTGACGGTTTCACACCGAAGGTTGTGGATATTGCCAATGGCGCATCCGCAGATGACCTTTGGATTCATGACGAAACTGATCGTGTGAAAGCAGGAATCCTTTCCCGCTTTTTCGACAATCCGAAAAATGAAAACCACCTTCCGCGTCCGTTCGGCGTATTCTATGTAGAAGATCGATATTGCTACGAGGATAAGATGAACCAACAGATTGTAGACATGAAAGCAAAGAAGGGCGAAGGCAATTTAGATAAGTTGTTGAGTGGAGGTGAAACGTGGATCGTTAATTAACAGCCAAGAAGCAATTTGCAGTTGGCAGTTTGCAAAAAAGCAAAACCGTCTCGGGATATCGGGACGGTTTTTTTAATTGGGGATATGTTTACCTGGAGAGAAAATATTCCTTCAATCCATCCATTGGGCGTTTAAGGATTTTGCCGATGGACAGGTTTTTCTTTTTACCGGTTGCACGGATTTCCTGGTCAAGTGTAGCCGCAACGGAGCCGACAAAATGTAACGGAACATTTTCTGCTTCCTGGAATCCTTTGATGTTCGTTTCGAAAAATACATCAATCCCTGAACTTAAAAATTCATTCATGTATGGATCCGCTTTATGCTTTGACATGAATGGCACCATAGAGGAAAGGAATATGTTCGGGTTAGGTTTACGATAGACAGCTTCAATGATAAGTTCCCGGTTTAATTTGTGTTCTTCAATAAATGCCATATTTAAATTTCCCGGAAGACGGCCATACAAGAATGCCCAAAGTAGTTTTTTTCCGAACCAGGCACCGCTGGCTTCATCACCAAGGATATATCCAAGACCGAAATTTTTAATGTGAACAGCCGACCCATCGTAAAAGCAGCAATTACTACCGGTTCCAAGAATGGAAATAATTCCTTTCTGATTCCTGGCGGTTGCAAAGGCAGCAGCAAAAAGGTCATTTTCAACAGTGATAATTGACGTCGGGAAAAACTTTTTTAACGCGTCTGTCATTCGGGTTTTGCCTTCATCATTTCCACAGCCGGAACCGAAAAAATGGACCTCAGTTATTTCATCTGAATTTGAGGTGATGTTTTTTTCTCCGCTCAATATATCCATGAGCTTTTCACCAGGAAGATGAACAGGATTCAATCCCTCTGTCTGAAATTCAGAAATAATTTTATTTCCGGAAAGTAAAGCCCAGTCTGCCTTGGTACTTCCGCTATCACAGATCAGGATCATTGTTTCAATTGGGATTAAAATTTATTCTCCTAATTCGCTCAGGAGTTTGGCAGCAAGTTTTTTTGCCTGGTCCCGCAACTCAGGTACAGCGGTGCTTTCCCAAAGCAATCCCCGCATGGTGGAGCCAATCGTAAATAAATATTTTGATGATGTACCGTCAATATTCAGAATATTCCCATCAGCAGTTGTGTCAATTCCGAGTTTCATTTCATCCGGATGAATCAGCTTCCTTGAAATAAGATTTTTGATCAGTGGGCGTTCCAGCTTATTGATGTCGGAAAGTGGTCCTGTGCAATTGATAACGCGGCCAACATTCACTTCATACATTTTCTGATCCCGTCTTCGCTTAAAAATAACTTTGACTCCATCCTGTGTTTCTTCCATGCCTTGCGTTCTGCCGGCAATGATTTCGAGTTTGTCATCCAGGATCAGCTGCTGAATCATTTTATGGATATCCATCGGCAGCCGGTGACGCGCTACTCCCCACATGTGACGGATATGATACATGAACCTTTCCTTTTCCTGTTTGCTCCACGACTGCCAGACTTTTTGTGTAAGTGGTCGCAAGGAATCCACTGCTGCTTCACCTGCCAGGCCTTCGTCACGGAGTTTTTTTACATGTGAACGGAAAAGCGAAACGACCTTTGGCAAATCATAAGGAGGACTCAGTTCCTCAATGAGACCACGGTAAGGTTCAAAGACGCGATGAGGAAGGATCTGGAAACCATTTGGAGAAAGAGAATAGATTTTTCCTTTGTGCTTCTTTTCTTTCAGTCCCAATACAATGTCAACCATTGTCAACCCATTCCCGAGAATAAAAACTTCCTTTTGCGGATCGAGGTGGTTGACAGCTTCATGCAACCATGGATTTCCATAATATTTCCTGCTCGAATAAAATGATTTGTCATTCAAGACAGGATTATCAGGTGACTGGTTTCCTATAGCCAGTATCACTTTATCTGCAATCACACCCGGTGAAACTGAAAAATAAATGTGTGCTTTTCCGTCTTCCTCTTCAATGTCAATTGCTTCATCATGCACAAAACTGATAGAGGTGTATTCCGGTTTTTTCCGGATAGCCGTATCAAAAATATCTTTCAGGTAATAGCCGTATATATTGCG
>JBDTTM010000428.1:0-3667 GCA_039930605.1 Bacteroidota bacterium | reverse complement strand
TGGTTACTTATCTTTTTTTGTGGGCCAGGAAAATTGACCTGATTGACATGTACCTGGTTCCGGTTTGTATTTTGCCGATTGTAGTGCGTGCTTTTTATGATTCGCGAACTGCCTTGTTTACCCACGTCATTACTTTGTTGATTATCGGTTTCGAAGCACCGAGTGGTTTTGAATTCATGTTTATTCAAACAATTGCCGGAATGGTTGCAACCTTCAGTATCTTCAGCATGAACAGGAGGTCTCAGTTTTTTATTTCTGCATTACTCATTTTTGCTTCCTACACGATTTCTTTTGTCGGTGTTACCATTATTCATGAAGCCAATTTCAAAACAATCGACTGGATGAACCTGAAATGGTTCGCCGGGAACAGCATCATTACACTGTTTGCATTCCCGCTCATATTTGTTTTTGAAAAAGCATTTGGTTTCCTGAGTGATGTATCATTGATGGAACTGTGCGATTCCAATTCTTCTCTCCTGCGTGAACTGGCATTCAAAGCACCGGGCACATTCCAGCATTCCCTGCAGGTGGCAAACCTGGCAGAAGCTGCAACATTTAAAATAGGAGGTAACCCTTTGATGGCAAGAGCAGGAGCCATGTACCATGACATTGGCAAAATTGACATGCCCGGATATTTTATTGAGAACCTGACCTCCCAAAAAAATCCGCATGACAATTTACCATTCGAAGAAAGTGCGAGGATCATCAAAAGTCACGTGGTGAAGGGAATTGAGAAGGCCCGAAAAAATAAAATTCCGGAACCCATCATTGATTTTATCCGCACGCATCACGGTACAACCCGGCTTCAGTATTTCTATCAGTCCTTTCTTAAGAATTATCCTGATAAAATTCCTGATGAACATCAGTTCCGCTACCCGGGACCGTTGCCATTTTCCAAAGAGACTACTGTATTGATGATGGCTGATTCAGTGGAGGCTTCATCCCGTGCATTACAACACCCTGATGAAAAATCGATTACGGAACTCATTGAAAAAATTATCGCAGGACAAATTGAACAGCAACAGTTTGTGAATTGCCCAGTAACACTAAAAGATATTTCTGACATCAAGGTGATCTTCAAAAAAATGCTCATGAGCATTTACCATGTAAGGGTTGAGTACCCGGAATAATACCTGGCAGATATCAGGTCAAAAATCAATGACTGAGTATAGCTTCGAATACACAAATAGTAGATTAGTGGCAAAATTTCTACTGGTTACATATTCAGTAGCTCTGCTGTTGGCAATATGGCTTTTTTGTTATGGATTTTTTTTGACAGCAATCTGGATTTTTATGTCAGTAGCAATCCTCATTCTCATTTTAGGACCGCGGCTATTTAGGCGGTACGTTAAATTAAATGGTATTGCATTTATAAACGATAACTCTCTGAAGCTGATCCTAAATAATTTCGACGCAATAATCCAATTTGATAACATTAAAAGTTATCAGGTTGTAATATTTATAGGTGTAGCTCTTAAACTTCAACTTAAAGACGGCAGAAAATTAAATCTTGTTGCCAATAGTAATTTCTGTAATTCAGAGCAGTTTGGGTTCTTTTGTGATGAATTGGAACAGGCACTTGAGTTGAGTCAGGCTACAAAAGAAAAATCTTTCTTTGAGAAAAGGGGAAACTTTTATTTTCTTGTTACCATGACTTTATTAATTGTTGCAGCAGTTATTTTTGCTGTTGTAGTCAGCAAGAGAACACCATCGGCGATTTTTATGTCGGCATTTGCGCTAGCCACTTTGTGGGGAGGTTATTATAACACAATGAAGAGAAATAGGAGGAAGGTAAACCAGAAGGACTAATTTTCATTGGCAAAATTCTGCACATCAAAAAAAAAATAAATCCAAAGTGGATATTTTACTGGTTGCTATGCAGTTCAGACCTTGCTGAAATAGCCCCGACCAAAGCACTGTGAAGGCTTGTGCGTTGGCTGCGGAGAGCGGGACGGGTGTTTAATTGAAAGATGCTGGTTCGCTCCAGATTTTTTCTATTTTTTTTGCCCCAACAACTTTTCCAAATCATACAACTCATCCCTGATTCTTGCTGCTTCTATGAAGTCTAATTCTTTTGCTGCACGCTCCATATTCCTGCGCGTTTCTGAAATAAGTTTTTTTAATTTTTCTACGCTCATGTATTGTACGACCGGATCTGCTGCAACGCTTGCGTGTTCAGGTTCGATGTAAGCATGGTCTTCCGCGTATTTGGAGTCAGCCACCTTCGTCTGTGTCATGATGCTCTCTTTAGAACGATGAATTTGTGTCGGCACAATTCCATGATCTGCATTGTATTCTGCCTGCCTGGTCCGCCTGCTGTTGGTCTGGTCAATGGTTTTCTGCATGCTGTCAGTAACTTTGTCGGCATAGAAAATAACTTTACCATTTACATTTCTGGCAGCACGTCCTGCAGTTTGAGTAAGCGAACGGTTACTGCGGAGGAATCCTTCTTTGTCTGCATCGAGGATAGCTACAAGAGAAACCTCGGGCAAATCCAACCCTTCCCGAAGGAGGTTAATTCCTATCAAAACATCAAAATTCCCGAGTCTTAGATCGCGCAATATTTCCACACGATCAAGTGTTTCAACTTCGGAATGGATATACCTGCACTTAATATTTAGCTTGGTCATGTATTTGGCAAGTTCTTCTGCCATGCGTTTGGTAAGCGTAGTCACCAAAATGCGTTCACCTTTTTTAATTGTCTTGTCTATTTCATCGAGCAAATCATCAACCTGGTTCATGCTTGGACGTACTTCAATAACAGGATCAAGCAAACCTGTCGGACGGATTACCTGCTCTACAAGTATTCCTTCACTTTGCTGAAGTTCGTAGTCAGCAGGCGTTGCACTGACGTAAATGACCTGGTTCATCACCGATTCGAATTCCTCAAATTTCAACGGCCTGTTATCCAATGCGGCAGGGAGGCGGAAACCATAGTCAACGAGATTTATTTTGCGGGAACGGTCACCACCATACATGGCACGCACCTGCGAAACGGTGACATGACTTTCATCAATAACCAAAAGATAATCATCGGGGAAATAGTCGATCAGGCAAAATGGACGGGCACCAGTCGGGCGTCCATCAAAATAACGGGAATAATTTTCAATGCCACTACAATAACCAAGTTCACGTATCATTTCCAGGTCATAAGTAACGCGGTCTTCAAGGCGTTTGGCTTCCACAATTTTTCCCAACGACTTGAGGTATTCAACTTGCGCGACCATGTCTTCCCCGATTTTCCAGAGAGCTTCCAATTGCCTGTCAGCACTGGTCACGAAAATATTCGCGGGATAGATAATCACAGACTCGCGTTTGTCGATGGTCATCCCTGAAATCGGATCTATGGAAGCGATCTCATCAATTTCATCTCCGAAAAAAACAATGCGGTATGCGATATCACCGTATGGAAGATTGATATCAACGTTTTCCCCACGCACACGAAAAGTTCCACGCTTAAAATCAATATCTGTCCTTGAATAAAGCGAGGTGACGAGTCGATGTAAGAAAGCATTCCGACTGATTTTATCTCCTGCTTTAACACGTATTGTATTTTCCTTCATATCAGCAGGATTGCCGATACCATATATGCAGGATACACTACTCACTACAATCACATCTTCGCGTCCCGAGAGAAGTGATGTAGTTGTACTCAACCGCATCTTTT
>JBDTTM010000427.1:0-3679 GCA_039930605.1 Bacteroidota bacterium | reverse complement strand
GATCACATGCTCATCTCTGAATCCCTTCGCAGGGAAGTGGAACGGGCACTCACAACGCTTACGATGCGTGAAGCAGATGTGCTCCGCCTCTACTTCGGTCTTGCCGGTGAACAACCTATGACCCTGGAAGAAATCGGTGACCGTTTCGACCTTACCCGTGAGCGTGTTCGACAAATTAAAGAAAAAGCAATCCGCAGATTGAAACATACTTCAAGAAGTAAAATTCTGAAGACCTATCTCGGATAATAATATTCATTCGCCTGCAAACAAAAAAGGGAGTTACTTCGGTGGCTCTCTTTTTTTTTGGTTTATTAATTTATTCTTGGAATTTGTGTTTCTTCGTGCCTCGGTGCCTTAGTGGCAAACTCTAAAACTCGCCACGAAGACTCTAAGTCACCAAGCCACAATCAAAATATGATCATCTCCCCTTCCGTCCTTTCAGCCGACTTCGCCAACCTCCAGCGCGATATTGAAATGCTCAATTCCAGCCAGGCGGACTGGCTCCATGTTGATATCATGGATGGCGTCTTTGTGCCGAATATTTCTTTTGGGTTTCCTGTGGTCAAAGCAATAAAAAAGTATGCTAAAAAACCGCTCGATGTGCATTTGATGATCGTTAGACCGGAGCGCTATGTACAGCAATTTAAAGATGCAGGTGCTGATATATTAAGTGTTCATTATGAAGCGAGTACTCATCTTCATCGAACCATTCAGGCAATCAAACAGGCAGGGATGAAAGCAGGCGTTGCCATTAACCCACACAACAATGTAATCCTGTTGGAAGATATAATTGCCGACATTGACCTGGTGTGCATGATGAGCGTAAACCCGGGCTATGGCGGTCAGAAATTTATCGAAAACACCTATTCAAAAATTACCCAACTCAGGGAAATAATCCAGCGCCGGAACTCCCATGCTAAAATTGAAATTGACGGTGGCGTGGATTTGAATAATGCTTCCAAACTGATGAGCGCAGGCGCAGATGTTTTGGTGGCTGGAAATACGGTGTTCTCTTCTACAGACCCTGTGGCGACTATTGCGAAACTGAAAGCTATCGCATAGCAACTCACACAAACTTTTTTTCACGCAAAACTTGCCTTCTCCTTCACGCTTTGGTCCCTATACTAAAGCTAATGCATCAATGCTCGAAGTAAAAGCGCAAATCTCAATAGCTATCGGGACGCAAAGTTGCCCTTTCCTCGCTGTTACTTCGCGGGCTTTGCGCCCCTTGCTTCGCCGAAGCAGCTATGCGAAGGCAAAGTTTGCGTGAACCGGCTTTTCAGTCAGTTATTTAGTCTTGCTTACCGTAATGTTTTTCGTAGAAATCCCCTCTCCTGTTAAACGGACGATATAAATCCCTGCTGCCCATTCAGTAGTATTCAGTTTTATTGAAGTTCCTGAAAAATGTTCTGTAACAATCTTCTCCCCGGTTGAATTGTAAATCTCTACAACAGATTTATTTCCAGATGCATTCCCGGCGATCACCAATTGATTTGTGAAAGGATTTGGATAAGTACTAAAGTGTACAGAACCGGCCTCGTTAATTCCAACACCATTGTCGGTAACTTCAAATCCATCCAAACCACCTTCAACAATACTGCTCGGCTGAATATCGAATGTCTCCACTGATAAATGCATGTTTGCGGTTGGTGTCAGCAAGGAAGCGACATTGTAAGTCTTCAACGCCCAAGTACTGTTTGTCGGGTCATTGTTCAGTACCGTTTCAAGGGTAACAGTGGAAATACCATTGCTGAGTTTTACAGTCAACTCGTCATTGGGATTATTGCCGTTCAACTCACCATTGAAAAACCAATGGTAATATGACAATTGCGGATCAATATAAGTTGAGAGATCAAAAACGGGAGATGTAAGAACAATTGTTCCATCATTCGGATCCACATCATGATCAGATGCAGCTCCACCGCCATTATCAGTTACATAGCATTGGTCAATGCAATCTGTTGAAATATCAAAATCAGGATTAGACTGGTGATTCATGCTGATGGTTCCAACGGGTTCAGCACGCTCCCAATCATGCGTTGCGCTGGTATGCGTCCATCCGAAGTCCAACGCAAAATCATCGTAATAACCTTTGTCGAGAGAAATGGTAAGCGGGCTTGTAGTAACATCTACCAAAAGGTTCTGGCAACTTGAACGATATCCCCAGGCGCCGGCAACAATATCATACGTACCACCGATAAAATTAGCGATACTGAAATTCCCGAGACCATCGGAAGTTAATGAAACGCTGGTAGTGCCATCACTGAAAACGATTTGCGCATTCGGAATCGGGTTGTTAGAACCTGTTTCTAAAACCTGGCCTGTAAGTGCTACACAGTTGATGCAAACCAATTGTGCATCCAAAACAGTAAGAACACCATTCGCAAGATTTACTCCTGTAAAAGTCTTGGTTACGTAACCGTTTTTTGAAAACTGAACGTCATAAGTACCTGCAGCTTCTAAACCTGAATAATAATGTCCAGTAATATTGGTTGTACGACCCACATTCGCCGCAAGAATAGTTACTGCAACACCATCCAGGCTTTGCGCTGTGGTAGTATCGGTAACCAATCCTTCAAGATAGCATCCACGTACATAAGTTGGCGTGAGTACAAAAAAGCCATTGCTCATATCACTACAGAGTAGATTACCGGAAGGAAGGAAAGGATATACACCCCAGTCACCATCAAATACGCCATCGTTGTTGGCTGGATAGGTATCATAATGTCCAACTTCAATCGGGTTTTTCGGACGGCTCACATCGGTAATTACCACCCCTTCAGTATACCATGAGGTAATGGCGAAATCATTCCTGATATGTGTATTGTGTACAATCGTTCCACTTCCCGGATCAGTTTGAAAGCGGGATAACTCTGTAATGTTGGTGAGGTCAGAAATGTCATACGCTGCAAGAAATGAATTGGTGGTTTCATCGGTTGTAAACATTGTCTTGTGATTATCACTCAGCCAGATGTTGTGGGTAAATGCATTCGGTGTTTGTTGTGTAGCCAGCAGCACCGGATTGCTTTTATCGCTGACATCTACAATCGAAACATAACCATCATAGATGTGACCGAAGTATGCTGTGTCATTTTCTACATATCCGTCATGTACATAAGGATTGCCTGTGGGTGCCAGGTAAACTCCGGAATACACCGGATTCAAAGGATCTGAGATATCTAAAAATATTGGATGTCCATGTCCATTTGCACCGTTGAGCTGCAGGTTACTTCCATATAAATATAGAAATGCTTTTGCTGTATCAATATGCAATGCATGAATCGTTGTAAGCTGCCCGGCTATTGCGCCATCACCCTGGTAAACTGTGAGACTATAGCTGTTAGGAAGATTGGAAAGATCCACAATCTGTAATCCGGCACAACACTCTTCTGTAGTTACATACGCATAATCGCGGTAGGTCTTTACTTCTCTCCATTCCGATTGAGCGCCCGGAACTGTGAAGAGAACAACCGGTGTATCAGGATTCGTTACATCAATAATGTCCAGGCCATTCCACCAGCCAAGCAAGGCATATTCCCGTCCGTTGTGATCTACATAGCCGCCAATGTTAGAATTCAGTTGTCCGTAAAAAATATTGGAACGGAGGGAGATATTTAATTGTGCGAAAAGCTGGGAGGAGACAAGTAAGAATGCAATAAGTAAGGTTTTTTTCATTTGA
>JBDTTM010000426.1:0-3679 GCA_039930605.1 Bacteroidota bacterium | reverse complement strand
CTCCATACTTTGGAGTTTGTATCGGAATATTTTTTATTTCGTCAATATCATTTCTGTAATCCTGCGCAAGCCGCAGGTTTACGTTGAACCTTTGGCGTCCTTCAACTGTAGTGGTTAAATTCATTCCCCCTATCGCGCTTTCAACAACCATGTTTACATCGTCCACAGTCATGCCGTATCTGCCGATTTCATCTTTCTTAACCTTTATTTGTAAATATTTTCCTCCGGTAACCTGTTCCACATACAAATCTGAAACTCCTTTGATGCCTTTGAGTGCGGCTTCCACCTGTCGTGAAATCACATAAATGGAATCTAAATTTTGTCCGTAAATTTTTACACCCACATCCGTTCTTATTCCTGTTGAAAGCATGTTGATGCGATTGATGATGGGTTGGGTGAATCCATTAACTACCCCGGGAATTTGTAATTTATCGTTGAGTTCGGCAATGAGCGAATCCTTCGTTAATTTTTTTCTCCACTCTGATTTTGGTTTGAGAAGAATGATTGATTCAACCATGCTCATTGGAGCGTTGTCTGTTGCAGTATAAGCGCGCCCTGCTTTCCCTAATACATTTTCGACTTCGGGAACTGTTTTAATTATCCTGTCCTGCAATTGTAAAATCTTTTTTGCTTCTGTGTTTGATACATCAGGCAACATTACCGGCATGAATAAAATGGAACCTTCATCTAATGGAGGCATGAACTCCGAACCAACATTCATGTACATCGGAATTGCAATAAGTAGTGCTATTACGTTGAACGCAATGGTTGTTTTTTTCCAACGCAGACACCAGTGAAGGATGGGAGAATAGATTTTATCAATAAAATTAGAAACCGGGTTTTTATTTTCGGGTCGTAGTTTTCCTTTCATAAAAAATGTCATCAGTACCGGAACTAAAGTAATCGCAAGCAACGCAGAGCCAACTAATGAAAAAGTTTTTGTCCATGCGAGTGGAGAAAATAATTTATGTTCTTGTCCGGTGAGCATAAACACCGGTAGAAAAGATACGATAATAATAATGGTTGAAAAAAATATTGCGCGACCAACCTGCTGTGAAGCTTTTTCAACAATTGCAAGATGCTCTTCATTTGTAAGAATGTCCTTTGATTTTCTATTCCAGAATTTCCAATTCATAATTATTGTCTTAGTATTTTACACATTCGTTTTTTCTTTTTCGATCTGTGCATCACTCAAATGCCTGTAGGTGTTTTCTACCATCACAATTGCTGCATCCACAATCACACCAATAGCAATTGCAATCCCTGATAGCGACATGATGTTGGAAGTAATTCCTATCCAACTCATCAATATAAAGCTGATAAGGATTGCAACAGGCAGCATAATGATTACTACCAACGAACTGCGGATATGAAAAAGAAAAATAATGATGATGATAGAAACAATTATCATTTCTTCTTTCAATGTTCCTTTCAATGTTTCGATAGACGCATCAATCAATTCGCTGCGGTCATAAGCAACATTAAATTTAACACCGGGCGGAAGTCCTTTGCTTACATCAGCGAGTTTTGCCTTCACCCGTTCAATTACCTGCTTTGCATTTTCACCGTAACGCATCACTACAATGCCTCCTACTTTTTCTCCTTCGCCGTTTTCTTCCACAATGCCTAATCTTAAATCTCCTCCCATCTGGACCGTTGCAATATCTTTCACCGTGATTGGAATTGAATTGAAAGAACCAACCGGAATGTCTTTTATTTCATCTATGTTTTCAATGTAGCCCTTGCCGTGGATAACATAACCCATGTCATTATTCTCAAACACTCTTCCGCCAACATCATTGTTGTTTGCCCGTACCGCATTCGCTGCATCCATCAAAGTGATACCATAATAATTTAATTTGTGCGGGTCAATAGTGATTTGATATTGCTTTTGCAATCCGCCATAAGATGCGACTTCGCTAACGCCCTGTGTATTTTGTAAAGCGAATTTTATATACCAATCCTGCAATGCACGAAGCTCGGCTAGGTCGTAACCGGGTGCATCAAGCGTGTACCAGAACACATGACCAACACCTGTGCCGTCAGGTCCTAAGCTGGGAGTGATTCCTGCTGGTAAACTTTTCTGCGCATAATTTAATTTTTCGAGCACACGTGTTCGTGCCCAGTAAATATCCACATCATCATCAAACACAATAAAGATGAAACTCATGCCAAACATAGATGCACCTCTAACGCAAGTTACTTTCGGAATGCCCTGCAAGTTGGAAACCAACGGATACGTTACCTGGTCTTCCATAATCTGTGGATTGCGTCCCATCCATTCGGTAAAAACAATTACCTGGTTTACAGAGAGGTCAGGAATAGCATCAACAGGCGTGTTGAGCAACTGAACAGTTCCATAAATGGAAACGATAATTGCAACAACTACAACTATAAAACGATGATGGATGCACCATGAAATTGTTTTTTCAATCATAATGTGATGATTTGTTTTTTATGATTGTACTGTTTCTTTTTTTTGAAATATCATTTTTAGCAATTTCTGTTGAAGCTGTAATCTTCAGTTCATCGCCTTCGGTGGCAAGATTGATGGTGATCTTTGTCATATTAACCAGGCGTATTGCATTAAAATTAATTCCCTTTCTTATTTTTCTTTTCAACAATTTGTTTTTCAACTGTTGGTTTGATATTATTTTTAACTTTCTTGTGCCCTGCGTCTAAATTTTTGTCTGAAAAACCACTGTCAGTATGTTTAGGATGTTCATTATTAAAATCCTGATTTGTCTGTATGTCTTCCATACTGCCTATTTCCTGGCCTAACATGGTACGGGATTTCTTACTGCTTTGGTCATTTTTAGTTTTTTTCATTTTTCCTTTTTATTTGTGAAAATAATACTACTCATTATAATATTTGATTCTGTTTTTTTTAATGGTTACATTGATTCGCTATTGTTTCAGATAATATAACTGTCAAAAGTTCCATACGTCTCCCTGATTTTCCCTTTGCGAAAACTTAATCCTATCAGCAAAACACCGGAAGCTATACTTATCCACAGCGCATTGCCGGATGGGTCTTTCAATATAATGCTTGCTGCAATGAGCCATACTGCAAAAACAATATTTAAAAACCTTAACGGTCGACCTACTTCAGCCATAGCAATTACTGTAAATGTTACAATCAGGGCACCGATAGTCGTAAGATGATCTGCGATTGGTTTTTGTATTGAAAATAAAAAGGGTGTGAACATTAACCACAAACCGACAGCCGTTGACAAAAGCAAGTTCCATGGAATATTAACTCCCCATACCATAGAAGGAATCGTTTTATTTAACGGCCCAATAAAACTGGGTGTCCGGTTATCTTTACCACCGCCTTCAATGGTATCTCCCATCCAGAAAGTACGCCAGAAAGGTTTTCCTTCTTTTGTTCGTTTAACTATAAATTGAATCATGGCTACCACTTCATCCAGCGTAAGCGGAATCATAACCAACATGGCAACAGCTGTAAGCAAACAAACCGAACACCAAAAGCCGACAGATACAGGTTGTAAAATAATAAGTACTATACTTACGACACCAAGTGGTATAACCAGTATGCCAAAGAAGGCTACCATCCAGGGCATTGTGCGCCAGCGATTAGACATGCCCATAAATCCCATTAACGCTTCAATTGTATAGGCAACATTTCCAAGTCCACCATCAGAAATTGGAAAGGATT
>JBDTTM010000425.1:0-3702 GCA_039930605.1 Bacteroidota bacterium | reverse complement strand
TGGTTTCATAGCGTGTGAATCGCGCAACCTTTTCTCCGGTCTTTTCTGATTCCAGCCGGTTGATAATGCCGCCAATCCGTCCGACAATTTTTCCGTTTTGATAAGCAAGCCAGAATTTCGTTTTGCAGAAATCAAATGCAGGATTTGTTTCTGCACGCACTGCTTTCAGCTCGTCTTTTTTAATTGGTGGAACCCAAAATCGATTTCCTTTATAAAGTGCAAAAGGGAAATTCACAAAAGCCTGAAGATCACTGGTAGTAACTGCTTCTTTTATCTGAACAGACATTGATTTCCTGATTCTGTAAGCAAATAACGAACATATAAATGAAAAAGAAAAAAATGCATCCGTGATCAGGTGATTATTTAAGGTCTCCGTCTTTTAAATAATTTTCTATCAGCCGCGGAATGGCGAGCTTTGAAAAACTGTCACGGTTTATAGATTGTATTCCTTTTGTCTTGATAGCTGAAGACGTTCTGATCTCAAAAAACCTGGCGAAAATAGTCTGGTGTGTGAGTTGGTGTTTGATGGTTTTACTTTCGGATAGTAAACGAAAACTTTTTTTAGAAAAATGGTTTTTCCATTCTTCAAGCCGCATCAGTTGATCGGTTGAAATTCTTTTTGGCGTTTCTATCAATGGGAAATCGTACATGTTTTTCCAGATATCATTCCCTGTTCTTTTACGTACGTGAATATTTTTTCCATTGTGAATGCAGAGGTAGTTGAAGTACCGTGTCCTGACCTTTATTTTCCTGCCTTTCACAGGCAGCTGGTGGACGCTTTTTTTTGCAAAGGCATAACAGGAATTACTCAACGGACAGCTTGCACACAACGGATTTTGTGGCTTGCATTGAAGTGCACCGAATTCCATAATGGCCTGGTTGAAATCATAGGGCGCATGATTATCCATCAATTGCATGGATGCTTCATAAAATTCTTTTTTTGCTGCGGGAGAATTCACCGGAGTTTTGATTCCGAGATAACGGCTCAATATGCGGAACACATTCCCGTCAACAACAGCATACTTTTTTTTGAATGCAAACGAAGCAATGGCCGCTGCAGTATAAGAACCGATTCCTTTGAGTGATAATATGTCCTCATATTCAACGGGAAATTTTCCTTTAAATCGATTCACAATATCCTTTGCTGCAAAGTGGAGGTTGCGGGCGCGTGAGTAATAACCGAGCCCCTGCCATAATTTTAAAACTTCATCTTCCTGCGCTGCTGCAAGTTTTTTTACGGTTGGATATTTGGAAACAAACCTGTTGTAATAATCCAGTCCCTGGTCTACGCGGGTTTGCTGAAGAATGATTTCTGAAAGCCAGATTTTGTAGGGATCGGTGGTATGCCTCCACGGCAGGTCCCGTTTGTTTTTGTGATACCAGCCAATAATGATTTCGCCGAACGACATCGTAGTTTCTCTTCCCGCTACTGATTAAAGAAATTTAATTTCCTTAAAAGCGAAACGAAGAATGGTGCCGTTCTCCTTCTTAATGACCAGGCGGCCTTCGTCTTCCACATCAATAATCTGGGCAGTAAATTTTTCACCTGCTGATTCAAAATCTCCCATTTCATAAAAACGATGCAGCGACTTCAGATAGTCGTTATTGATAAGATTGAAATTCTGGTCTTTGATCTGCAGGTATCTCTTTTCCAGCTGGCGGCAGAGTTTGTTCCGGCATTCGTCTAAAGAAAATGTCTTGCCTGTTACCATTTTCATCGATACAGCATTAGGAATTTCACCTGGAAAAATCTGTTGGTTCACATTCAAGCCGATACCACACACAGATTGAAGGACCATATTTCCACGCAGGGAATTTTCTATGAGTACACCGCAGATTTTACCGTTGTCAATATAAATATCATTCGGCCATTTAATTTTAGCCGGTAAACCCTCCTCTGACAAAAAATCTTTGATCGCAAGGGCAATGGCCTTACTTACCAGATATATTTTTTTTATGGGCAAAAACTCAGGCCTGAAAACCACACTCATCAAAAGATTAGTACCCGGTTCACTGTGCCACTTCGTACCTCCAAGTCCCTGTCCCGATGCCTGGTAATCTGCCATTACCACAGTTCCTTCCGGCAATGCTTCCTTTTGGATAAGCTCATTCATCAACCGGTTGGTACTGCCGGTTTCTTCCAGTCTTACAACCTTTCGCCCTGTAAATAATGTCGTGAGTTCCTTTTCCATGGATGAACTGCGAATATAGGTGATTTTCGCCTATGTCGTTTGGTTTACAATATTTTCATGCCCGGATCGTACTTAAATCCAGAGTGGATAAAAGGATATGAGTCAGTTTGAATTGTACAAGGTCAGAACCACAAAACAGGTTGCTTAATTTAGCCGATCGAAGAGAAAAAATGTTCAGGAGATGCGATTTCTATATGCGTCACCGGCAAATTGAATACCCTGTCATCCCAATCCCCCATTTCGCCGGAGAGGGATCATTCAACCGGAACTACCACTTAAGTTGAAACACTATTCTATAGATTCTGTGAATCATGTATCTTTGCTCCTGAAACCCAAATTCGTTGATGGCAAAAGCAAAAAAATCTCCTGCCAAGTCCCCTGCCAGGAAAGTCGTTAAAAAAAAGAGTAAAAAAATAAATGCTGATGAGGAGTTGAAAAACCTCGTCATCAGTGGCATGCAGGAAAAGAAAGCGAAAGAGATTGTTTGCATTGACTTGAGAAATGTAAAAAATGCCGTGGCTGATTTTTTTGTTGTGTGCCATGCAGACTCTAAAACCCACGTTGAAGCAATTGCCGATGCAGTGGAAGATTATGTAAAGGAGCATTCAGGTGAATATCCCGGTCATAAAGAAGGCAAAGCAAATGCAGAGTGGATTCTGCTTGATTACATGAATGTTGTGGTACATGTCTTTCGGCATGAACAACGCGAATTTTATGGCCTAGAAAGGCTTTGGGCTGATGCGGATATACAGCAAATCGCAAGTAACTTTTAATCATTAACTTTGTTGTTTCGTTTTAAGTCACAGGTAAAATGACTGTGATGTATTCTTAAACAGGGGCATAAACTCTATTTCTATAATTTACAGATGAGCGATCAAAATCAGAAGGCTGGTGCAAAAGATTCAAAGCCACCAAAGGACATGAAGGACGGCAAGGAGGGGAAAGATGGCAATGGTTTTCCCAAGCCTGTAAAGCCGAAATTTAATTTCAACTTTTACTGGATCTACGGAATAATAATCGTTGCAATCATTGGCACCCAATTCATGAACTGGGGTGGGGGAGAGCGCAAAACGACACGCGATTATTTTCTGAATACCATGTTGAAAGAAGGTGACGTGGAAAAAATTGTCGTTATCAATAAATCAGTAGGCCACGTTTACATTAAGGCTGATAAGCTGAAAGATACTAAATACAAAGAGATCCGTTACAAAGGTTTTGGTGGTGCCGAAAATACCGGCCCTCATTACCAGTTTAACACGGGTCCCGAAGAATCATTCCGCAAAGATTTTGATGAGATACAAAAAGATCTTCCGAAAGACCAAATAGCGAAATTAGAATATGATGACGACCATGGCGGCTATTGGGAGTTCTTTATGAACTGGGGTATTCCAATCCTGTTACTATTATTCTTCTGGCTATTCGTTTTTCGAAGAATGGGAGCAGCAGGTCCCGGTAGCCAGATATTCAATATCGGTAAATCACGCGCTACACTCTTTGATAAAGACCTTGT
>JBDTTM010000424.1:0-3705 GCA_039930605.1 Bacteroidota bacterium | reverse complement strand
GAAACCAAACAAGAAACCAACCTTGCTAAATATTGCACAAATTCCGAAAACGGTAAAATGTCCATCGTAGATGTTGATGGCAAACAGGTCACTGAACCGATCACACTGAAAAATGGTGCTACCGTTTCACTTGAAGGAACCATTACATGGAAAGATGGCAGTAAAAGCAATCTAAACCCGGGTGATTGTATTGGTGTAGATAAATTAGGTGGCGTGTATATTTCTATCGCACCAACCAGCTATAAAAATAACAGCAACGATATAATTTCCAATCGATAAAAAAGTTTCTCATATTGCTTTTGCTTCCCGGTGGAGACCGGGGAGCATTTTTTTTATTCCAACCCGCTTTCTTCAAAGTACCTGATAACTGCATTACGCAAAAGCAAATCCTGTTCTCCGAGCGACATGGGCGGCATTGGCTTCACGACTTTATAATGTTGCCATCCATCTTCATCTATAATATCTAAAGCATAATAGCCATAAGCACTCAATACCTTGCAGGTAGCAATGTGCATCAGGTTTTGCTTATCGTCTTTACTGAATTTACTGACGCCCTTTCCCAGCTCCTGAACCCCGATAAGGAACAGAATGACCTGGAGGTCAGGCTCTTCATCAAACTGATTTTTCAGCTTTTGGGTCAGTTCCTTCCACTTTACCTTTGTTTTTTTAATCTCTTCTGCATCCATCGCCTGTAAAAGTACATAGAAAGGCTAAGATGTTCCTTTACCTTTGTACGCGATATATGAGAAGCTTACTAACACGGACATTTTTTCTGTTGATGTTATTGATTTCAATGACATCAGCAACAAATCCAGCGGTAGAACGATACGGCCCTCCGGTAGACATTGTTTTTTGCCTGGACCTGAGTGGCAGCACGAATGGGCTGGTGGACAGGATGCGGAACCATCTCTGGGATTATGTGAATGTTTTTAACGGCAGTTTTCCCAAAGCTGATTTCCGCATTGGTTTTGTTGGATTTGCAAGACCCAGTTTTGGAAAAGACAATTACTATGTGAAGGTGATCAGCGACCTCACACATGACATTGAAGGGTTGACATTTGAGCTTATAAAAATCCGGACACAGATTGAAAAGGGCGATCAGTTTGTAGGCCCCGCGCTACGTGTGTGCGCCAATAATATTTCATGGAATGAACGGCCTGATGCAATTAAAATCCTGTTCCTGGGAGGCAATGGGTTGGTTACAACGGGTGGCGAACCATATCAAAAGGCGGTCGAGGCATGTGTAGAAAAGGGCATTATTGTGAATTGTATTTTCCTTCTCAACAATCCGATTATGGGTGAGCAGGCCGGCTGGGAGGATATTGCCAAACTAGGCAATGGCAAGTATGCGAGTATGCAGGTAAAATTTGAATACTTCGAAAACCTGGGAGGGTTTGACATGGACCGGTTATTTTCCCTTAACAGAAGGCTGAACGACACCTACCTGGGCTATGGTTCAATAGGCAAGGATCGAATAAAAATGCAACGCGCCTGTGACGAAAGTATTTACAAGGCGAATACAGAAGGATACCGTTACAGGCTGCAATTCAGAATTTCTGATTTATACCTGGATAAAAATTCTGCCTGGGATATGGTAGATCTATATACTAAAAACCCAGAGGCCCTTTCTACGGTGGATCACAACCTGCTTCCAGACACGCTCAAATTTATGAATGAAGCTGACCTCCTTTCGAGCGTTGTTTCCAATAAGAATAAACGCAATATAATTATTGCCGACATCAATAAAACGCTGTTTGAGAAAGCGCAAATTGCAAAAGATAAAAATATTGATGTCGAGAAGACGATGAAAACTTTTGACATCACCACTATTAACTGGATGCGTGAGATACTCGTGGCAAAAGGTTATGACTTAAAAAGCCAGTGATTGCTGAATATCCAATTAGTCTGAAACAGCTCCCCTGATTTTCTCAATGTTCAATTCAACCCCGGGCTGCCGCAATTCAATACAGGATTTGGTAAAATATTTATGCGATTGCAAAAAATTCAGCTGGAGCTGAATCCAATCTTTTTCAGTCTTTATTTTTTCATGCGCCAAAAATTCCTTGTGAAGATTTTCTGCAATCGTAAAATAGTCGTTACGTCCGAGGTAATCAAGATCAGCATCACAAATAATTTCCTCCAGCCTTGTTGAAGGAGTCTGAGGAACTTTTGTTGCCATTATCAAACCACAAATTATTTTCATCTCCTCTGCACCTACGTGGCTGCCTGTCAGCATTTCCATGGCAATTTCACAACCATGTTTTTCATGCTCACGCATATCGAGGATGTAACCTGTATCATGAAAAAGCGAAGCTGTTTTAAGGAGTAGAATTTCATCCGGAGCACACTGCTCGGCAATGGCAATCCTTTCGACAGCGTCAATGACGTCCAGTGTATGTTCAGGACTATGATAAAAAAGATTCCGGGGAAGTTTTTCCCTGAGCATCTTCAATACTTCTTTTTTCAGGTTGTCAAATAGCTGGGCGTCCATGTGGTGAATTCGGCCGTTTATTATTTTGCGCCTACAAATTTAAATAAAAAACCAAGAAGCGTGCTGTAAACAAAACAGAATGGCTGAAGAAAATTACAATTTAATCCAATACATTTACCTTTTGATTTAAAGACCAATATGTCGCAGGTGAATTTGCCGCTTGAAAACACACTCCAGGTATTAAAGCAGGTTGAGATTTTTGCTCATGTACCTGCTTCTGTCATGGAAGAAATTGCCAGGCAGATCCATATTTCATCTTTTCAGCCGGATGATATCATCATCAACAAGGGTGACAAAGGGAACAGCATGTACATCATTTTCTCCGGCCAGGTGAAAGTTCATGATAAAGAGTATGTGGTTGCCACGATGAAAGATGGAAATTTCTTCGGAGAATTTTCTTTGCTGGATGACGAACCGAGGTCACTATCTGTTTCTGCATTGATAGCAACCGTAACAGGCACCATCGAACAAAAAGACTTTTTCTCCTTACAGGGAAAATACCCTGACGTAACCCGCGATATTATCAGGGCCATGTTGAAACGGCTCCGGGGACAGAACCAGAAAATTATTTCGGACCTCCGCCAAAGGCAGGCAGAACTTGAGCAACTCGTAAAGGAACGTACTTCTGACCTCCAAACCAAGAACGGGGAACTGGTTGAAACGCTGAGTGAACTTAAGCGTACCCAGGAACAACTGGTGCAGCAGGAAAAACTGGCATCCCTGGGACAACTTACAGCAGGCATCGCCCATGAGATTCAGAACCCGCTCAACTTTGTGAATAATTTTTCATTCCTCTCCAAAGACCTGATGAAGGAACTTAATGACTCGAAAGACGAAGAGGACAGGAAAGAAATCCTGGAAATGCTTGGTGATAACATTACCAAAATTGAACACCATGGAAGAAGGGCCGGAGATATTGTGAAAAGTATGTTGCAGCATTCACAACCCGGTTCGCGAAATAAACAGTTTGTGAACATCAATAAATTATTCCAGGACTGCTGTGAGATTTCATATTACAGCTTCAAGGAGAATGGCTCCGCCTTTGATTGTGAAATCACAAAAAATTTCGGTAAGGATATTCCTGAAATAGAAATCATAGCACAGGATTTTTCAAAAGTCCTGCTGAACATACTGAACAATGCTTTTTTTACGGTTCGGGAAAAAAAACAGCTGGGAGCAATCGCGGATTATATTCCTTCAGTATCTTTGACTAC